>JAYKIX010000098.1:0-22821 GCA_035286005.1 Synechococcus sp.
CCACGCCCCAACTGCTGCCGCCTCCACCATGACGGATGAGGACTGGGATCAACCCCTCTCCGACGACTGGTGATCCAAGCCCCGGGCTGTTTACAGTTCCGCCAGTGAAGGAAATCAGGTGAGCGAAACCCCAGCTGCAGCCAGCCCCGCTCCTGCTGACCAGCCCGCCAAGGCCGTCAAACCTCCCAAACCTGAGGACAAACCCTTTAACGCCTTCATCCAGGAGGAACTCCTGCCGGCGGTTCGAAAGGAGCTGGCGAGCCACGGGATCACACCAACGGCCCTGGAACTCAAGGAGGGTGAGCGCCCTGTGGTCGGTGGATCCTGCTGGATGGTGTTCGGGGAACTGCCCCCCGGACGACGCTTCTGGGTTTGCTTCTCGGAGGCATCGATCAATGCTGATAAGACCATCAGCCTCGCTGATCCGGGAACGGAACCAAGTCTCCTGGAATCCTTCCTGATTGATGAGAAACGCATGAGCCTGGCACTGCTGCAATCCCGCCTGCTGCAGCGGCTCAATGGCCAGAAATGGCTGGGAGGCAACTGAGCCTTTACAGGAGCCCCCGGGATTCGCAGTGGGCCGCCTACATTGGATCTCACTGAACGATCTGATCCGATGGTGCCTCCCACCGCCGTCAGCGAAGCCGCTGCTCCGGGTTCCGCCGTCGCCGTCAAGGACCCAGTCAAGGACACCATCCTGACGCCGCGGTTCTACACCACCGACTTCGATGCGATGGCGGCGATGGACCTTCGCCCCAATGAGGCAGAGCTGGAGGCGATCTGCGAAGAGTTCCGCAAGGATTACAACCGTCACCACTTCGTGCGTAACGATGAATTTGATGGTGCCGCCGACAAGCTGGATCCGAAAACCCGTGAGGTGTTTGTTGAATTCCTTGAGCAGAGCTGCACATCAGAGTTTTCAGGCTTCCTGCTCTACAAAGAGCTGAGCCGTCGGATCAAAACCCGCAATCCTCTGCTGGCCGAATGCTTCGCCCACATGGCCCGGGATGAAGCCCGCCATGCCGGCTTCCTCAACAAGGCCATGAGCGATTTCGGCCTTCAGCTTGATCTGGGCTTCCTGACTGCGAACAAGAAATACACCTTCTTCAAACCGAAGTTCATCTTCTACGCCACCTATCTCTCCGAGAAGATCGGTTACTGGCGCTACATCGCCATCTTCCGCCACCTCGAGAAGAATCCCGACAGCAAGATTTTCCCGATCTTCAATTTCTTCGAAAACTGGTGCCAGGACGAGAACCGCCATGGCGATTTCTTCGATGCCCTGATGAAGGCCCAGCCCGAAACCGTGCGCGGTTTCAGAGCGCGACTGTGGTGCCGCTTCTTCCTGCTGGCTGTGTTCGCCACCATGTACGTGCGCGATGTTGCCCGCAAGGAGTTTTACGAAGCACTTGGTCTTGACGCCCGCGAGTACGACCGCATGGTGATCGACAAAACCAACGAAACATCGGCCCGGGTCTTCCCCGTGGTGCTTGACGTCAAGAACCCCAAGTTCTGGGATGGCCTCGAGAATCTGGTGAACAACAACGCGGCTCTGGCAGCGGCCGACGCCAGCGACGCTCCAGCCCCCGTGAAGCTGATCCGCAAGCTTCCCCACTTCGCAGCCAACGCCCTCCAGATGGCTTCGCTGTTCCTGATGGCCCCTGTACGTAGTGAGGACTATCAGCCCGCGGTGCGCTGATCCAGCACAACAGCCCAATCCCCTTCAATGCCCGGCCAAGGCCGGGCATTGTTGTGTTCAGTTCTCCATAATCAAAGCTTGTCGCAAGCGGGCGGTTTGGTCGCATCCCATCCAGCGCAACGTCAGGACGTGGGCCTGGACCCTAATCAGTCCCAGTGGCGCCAAAGGCTGGAATCTCTCCTGGCGGAAGGCCGCCGTGCGGGAGCAGACCTCGTGGAAGTGTTCCTCGAGCGCACTGACCATCTCGGTGTTCTGGCCGAACAAGACGCAATCACCAGTGTCAGCCCAGCGTTCGGAATGGGTGCGGGCATCAGGGTGTTCAGCGGACAACGCGACGGATTTGTCAGCACCAACGATCTGAGCGATGCAGGCTTGCTGCTGGCCCTCGATCAGGCCCTGGCGATGCTCAGTCTGGAGCGCCACTCGGCGGCGGCAGTCCACGCCTTCGACGGACTCGAGTGCCTGCGTGATTTCGCTGCGGCCAAACAAACCTGGCTGGCCGAGTCCCCTGATCTCGCGACCAGTACTGCCCTACTACTGCACGGCACCGACTTACTCCAGCGCCATGGCAAGCATCTGGATGTGCGCCGTGGGTCTTACTCCCGTGACTGGCAGGAAGTGCTGGTGGCCGCCAGTGACGGCACCTTCGCACGCGATATCCGTCTGCACCAATCCAGCGGGTTGAGTGTGTTGTCCGCCGATGGAGACCACCGGGCCAGCATTGGGCGTCGCTACGGATCCACGGATCGACCCCAGGATCTCCAGCAGTGGGATGTGGAGGCCAGTGCTGTTGATGTGTGTACGAGTGCAGCCACGATGCTCTATGCCAACTATGTGGACGGTGGCCAGATGCCGGTGGTACTCGCCAACCGATTTGGCGGAGTGATTTTCCACGAAGCCTGCGGCCATCTGCTCGAAACCACCCAGGTGGAACGTGGCACCACCCCCTTCGCCGACAAGGTGAACCAAACCATTGCCCACCCCGCAGTGACCGCCATCGATGAGGGCCTGAGCAACGCTGCCTTCGGATCGATCGCCATGGATGACGAAGGCATGGAATCGCAGCGGACCGTGCTGATCGAAAACGGTGTGCTCAAAAGGTTCCTCAGTGACCGCGCCGGAGAGATGCGCACGGGCCATGCCCGCACTGGCAGTGGACGCCGCCAAAACCACGGTTTTGCCGCCGCTAGCCGGATGCGGAACACCTACATCGCCGCCGGCCCCCACAAACCGGAGGATCTGATCAGCTCCATCGACCACGGGTTGTACTGCAAATCAATGGGTGGTGGCAGCGTGGGCGCCACCGGTCAGTTCAACTTCTCCGTGGAAGAGGGATACCTCATCGACAATGGCCAACTCGGCCAACCAGTGAAGGGAGCCACCCTGATCGGCGAAGCCAAAGAGGTGATGCCAAGAATCTCCATGTGTGCCGATGACCTCGACCTGGCAGCCGGCTACTGCGGCTCCGTCAGCGGCAGCATTTTCGTGACGGTGGGCCAACCCCACATCAAGGTCGATTCCATCACCGTTGGAGGCCGTTGAGCATGAGCACCACCACCAACTCCACTGCAACTCCCGAGCCCCTGGATGTCACAGCCCTAAGAGATCAGTTGCACGATCTCGCACAACGGGAAGGCATCCAACGCTGGGACCTCGGGGCCAGCCGCAGCACCACGGCCTCTGTCCAGGTGGATCGCGGCGAGGCCAAACAGATGAAGGCGTCGCAACGCAGCTCGATCACCGTGCGCGTTTGGAACAAGGCCGGACTCGTAGGGATCACCAGCACGTCGGATCTCTCCCCTGCCGGACTCGAGAAAGCGCTGACCGGTGCCCGTGATGCCAGCCAGTTTGGCAATGCCGCCGACATTCCTGGCTTTTCTCCTCTAGCGAAAGCGCCGACACCCGAACTGCACAGACCGCTTCAACAGGCCCAGGGCATTCAAACCTTGCTCAGCACCCTCAAGGACGCCGAGACAGCTCTGTTGGGACAGCATCAAGCTATCGAGACCGTTCCTTACAACGGTCTGAGTGAAGGCTCCAGCGAGCGGATCTACCTGAATAGTGATGGAGCCCTGCGCCACATGCAGCGCAGCCAGGCCAGCCTTTATCTCTATGCCAGAGCCGAAGAAAGCGGTCGCAAACCCCGCAGCGGTGGCGCCGTTCGCATTGCGCTTGGAAGCCAGGACCTGGACGTGCAGGGATGTGTGGATGAAGCCGCTGCGCGCACCGTCAGCCACCTCAACTACCAACCGATTGACACCGGGCGCTATCTGATCTGTTTTACCCCTGAAGCCTTCCTGGATTTGCTGGGCGCGTTCAGCAGCCTGGTGAATGCCCGTGCTGTGCTGGATGGCGTGAGTCTGAGCAGTGCGGACTCCCTTGGCACCCGTGTGGCAGTTCCCTTTTTCTCCCTGCATGACAATGGCCTGCATCCTGGCCACGTGAGCGCTGCTCCCTTTGATGGTGAAGGCACACCCACGCGCCGTCTTTGCCTGATCCAAAACGGTGAGCTGAAGAGCTTCCTGCATTCCGAGGCAACCGCCCGCAGATTCGGGGTCGACCCCACGGGCCATGCTGGCCTTGGCGCCAAGGTGTCGGTGGGACCGGACTGGTTTGAAGTCGGCACCAGTGAAGGCACCAGCAGTGGCACCACCCACCTGCACCACGCCACCACAAGCGAACCGTTTGTGGTGATCGAGAGTCTGAATGCTCTGCATGCAGGAGTCAAAGCCAGCCAGGGGTCCTTCTCCTTACCTTTCGATGGATGGCTGGTGAAAGGAGGTGAACGGATATCGGTGGAATCCGCCACCGTGGCGGGCGATATCCGAGCGGTGTTGAACGGGATCGTCCACCTGGAAGCGGAAGCCAAGGTGACTCACCAAGGCGTTTGTCCACACGTGTGGGTGGACGGGCTGGCCATTACCGGGGAAGCCTGAACCAAGGAGTTTGAACCTGCTGTGAAGATCCTTTATTGGGGCACCCCTGCCTATGCAGTGCCCACTCTGCAGGCCTTGCACCAAGCCGGTCACACCATCGTGGGTGTAGTCACCCAACCCGATCGGCGGCGTGGGCGGGGAAAACAGTTGATGCCATCGGCAGTGAAGGCAGCGGCCCTGGAGATTGGGGTGCCGGTGTTCACGCCCGAGCGCATCCGCAAGGATCCTGAATGCCAGGCCCATCTCGCCCAGCTCGGCGCCGATGTGTCGGTGGTAGTGGCCTTTGGGCAGATCTTGCCCAAAGAGGTGCTGGATCAACCACCGCTCGGTTGCTGGAATGGCCATGGCTCCCTATTGCCACGCTGGCGGGGTGCTGGGCCGATTCAGTGGTCGCTCTTGGAAGGCGACAGCAACACCGGAGTTGGTGTGATGGCCATGGAAGAAGGTCTCGACACCGGCCCCGTTCTTCTGGAACAACAACTGCCGATCGGGCTTTGTGAGAACGCCGCCGAACTCGGTGAAAGGCTCAGCCAGCTCACTGCAGAGTTGATGGTGAAGGCCATGCCGATGATCGAAGCTGCTGGTCCCGGAGCGGAAGTCGACCGCCTTGCCCGGCTGGGGGTCAGAGCCCAAAGCGAGCCCAGCAGTTATGCCCGCATGCTCAGCAAAGAGGATTTTCAGATCGACTGGCAGCAATCAGCCCTGGCCATTCATCGCAGAGTGATGGGTCTTTACCCGGGAGCATCAACGCTCTGGCAAGGCAAACGCCTCAAGGTGATGGGCACAGAACCGCTGGTGAAACGCCTCAGCAATCAACTGAGCCCGGTAGCTGCTGCCCTGGCAGAGCGGTGGGGACTATCGGAGGGGGACACACCAGACCCGTCCATCCACCCAGGTCAGGTCCTGGCCTTGGTGCCAGACCAGGGGCTGGTGGTGGCCTCAACAGGATGTCCTCTGCTGGTGAGAGAGGCCCAATTGGAGGGCAAAAGCCGTAGCAGTGGCGCGCAACTCCTGCAGCAACTGCAAGCCAAGCCAGGTGACCGGCTAGGCGATCAATAACTGGTAAGCATCGTTGATGCGATGAAAGGCAGCCGCTGAACCGCCCATGTCGGGATGGTGCACCTTCACCAGGCGGCGGTGGGCCTGTTTGATCTGCTCGCGGCTGGCGCCCCAGGACAGTTCCAGAGCGGCATAGGCCTGAACGCGGCGTGGATCGGCTCCGGAGGGTGCACCACCATCCTGTTTGGCACTCGAATGCCGATCGGTACGGCGCTGATCAGTGCGCGTGCGGCGGCCTCCTTCGGAGCGAAGGATGCGTTGGCGCAGGTCAGCCACCACGCGCGCCGGATCTTCGTCGAGCCACTCGCTGGTGCGAACGCCATAAAGAGCAAAGGCGGCAAGAACAGCCCACTGCTTCTTGGTCGCCGGTTGACCAATCGCGGCAAACAGATCTCTGCCCAACCCTGGGAGCAAGCGATCCAGCCGTTGCTGAAGGTTGAGATGGGCATGGAAACTCTGGCGGTTGAGATGGTCGACCAAGGCCGCCAAACTTTTCTGACGCAGAGCTGACCAACCCGACTGCTGGCCAAGGGCATCCCCCCAACGCTGCACCTGGTCTGGACTGACCCTTTCAGGGTCAGCAGATGGCTCCTGGGGCCATGTCCATGACTGAGCACGGGAACTGCGCTCTTCCATCCGGGCTGCGCGCTCCAGACTCTCCAGACGTCTGCGCAGCTGACGGACTTCCCGGCGCAGGGCTTCGTTTTCCGCCAACAACGACTCCACATTGCTGGTGACCTGACGGGCACGCGGTTCAGATGTCCAGCGTCGCGGATCAAAACCCATGCACAGCCCGTTTCACATCAACGCTGGGGAGGACGCCCGGCGCGCTTTGCACGAGCTCCAGAAGGGGAGTTCCCATCGCCCCGCGCACCTCCACCGCCACCACCACGGTTGCGTTCGTGGTGATGGCGGGTGGGAGCCGCGCCCCGAGGTGCACGGCGTCCGCGCCCTCCACTGAGATCAAGGGGAGGAGCATCCAGCACCGTGGGCTCAAAGCCAGGGACGAAGACTTTGTCGAGCGGCTCACGGGTGGTGCGCTCGATGGCCTTGAGCAAGAGGGCTTCCTCCGCCGCCACCAGGGAGATCGCATGACCGCATTCACCAGCTCGGCCTGTGCGCCCAATCCGGTGCACATAGTCTTCCGCAACGTTGGGCAAATCAAGATTCACCACGTGGGGAAGCTGTTGGATATCGATACCTCGAGCCGCTATATCCGTGGCCACCAACACGCGGACGGAACCATCCTTGAATCCCTGCAGGGCCCGGGTCCGGGCCCCCTGGCTCTTGTTGCCATGGATAGCAGCGGCCTCAAGACCATCCTTGCTGAGCTTTTCTGCCACGCGGTTGGCCCCATGCTTGGTGCGTGAGAACACGAGCACCTGCTGCCAGTTATTGCTGCGAATCAGATGGCTGAGTAGTTCCGGCTTGCGCTTCATGTCGCAAGGATGCACCACCTGCTGCACGGTGCGGGCCGTCTGATTTGGCGGTGTGATCTGAATCTGGAGGGGCTTGTGAAGAAGTCCGGTGGCCAACTTGCGGATCGAAGGGCTGAAGGTGGCAGAAAACAACAAGTTCTGTCGCCGTTCCGGCAGACGGGACAACACCTTTCTGATGTCATGGATGAACCCCATATCGAGCATGCGATCGGCCTCATCCAGCACCAGAAATTCAACCTGGTCAAAACGAACCGCGCCCTGCTGATAGAGATCCAACAAACGACCTGGTGTGGCCACTAGCAAGTCCACGCCCTGTTGCAGACGCTGAATCTGTGGATTGATCTTGACGCCACCAAACACCACCTCACTGCGCAGGCGCAGATGACGGCTGTAATCGCGAACATTCTCGAGCACCTGGGCTGCCAGTTCTCTGGTGGGAGTGAGAACCAAGGCACGGATTTGCCCCCGACCTGGGCGAGCCCCATGGCTGAGTTTCTCCAGCATGGGCAAGGTGAACCCAGCCGTTTTTCCCGTACCGGTCTGGGCGGCAGCCATGAGATCACGACCGCTCAGCACCGCGGGGATCGCTTGCTGCTGAATTGGTGATGGCATGCTGTAGCCCTTCTCCTGCAGTGCCCGAAGCAAAGGGGCTCCCAGGCCCAGGTCGTCAAAAGTTGCTGTGGCAGCTGCGGAAGGAGTGGCGGAAGCGGTGATGGCCAGCAGGCGATGACTCATCACCCTAGGAGCAGGGCTGAGGCGGTACTCAATGGCAGCCATAGAGATCGCGGGCCTGTTGCCACACTTGGGCTAGGTCGTCATCTGAGAGCTGGAGAGCCTGGGGGTGCAGGGCCTGAAGCCAGCTTCTGCGTTCAGAAGGATCTTGCTGCTCAAAAAAACCATCTTCCGCAGCAAGAACTCTGAATTTCAAAAACTCGAGCAACACAGCCCGATGCCGGAAACGATCAGCCTCTCGATGGGAGGATTCAGGCGGGCTCTGGTCGTGCGGCACAGCTGCAATGTGGGGAATGACTGGGGGAGTTGAAACCACGCTGGCAGGCGCAGCATTTACGGATCAACCAATGACCTGAGGATTTTGGGGCATGTTTTGTTTCATTCAGCAAGGCATAGCCCTGACAAGGCGCTTCGTGAATGGATGAGCTGAACACGCACCTCAACCAGGCAGGTGCACGCGAATACGATTTGGATCAACGCCAATCTCCATCCAACCCTCCACGGGGAGATCGTCAATCCACGGGGCCAAGACTTCGATCACTGAGGGGGGCTGCCAATGACGCGCCTTCGTTTCGGGATGGGGGTAATAGATCAAACCAGGCATCTCAGAGCAGCGTTCTGGCAATCGCAGACGAATGCTCCAAAACGAAAAGGTCTCCGGAGGATGCAGATCGGTCCAGTGCAGATCTGGAAAGCAGAAATCCGGCTGCTGAAGAACCAGGTGCTGAGGTGCCAAGGAAAGATTCAGGGTCCCCAGGAAGAACATCGACAGGTCCAGGCCCTGCTCCGCAAACAAGGGGGCCTGCATCTCCAGTGTGCCGAGGGGATAGGGGGAATTCGTTCGCGTCGGATCCTGATTGGCGACCCCAGAAGCAACCCCATACCCATCCGATTTCCTGCAACGATGCCAGTGCAGAAAGGGAGATGCCGTGATCACTGGCGAACTTCATGGTGACGGCATTGATCACAGGGTCCTTCAGGAAGCACAGCACAGCGCAACAGAGGACTGAGTGCATTGAAACGGCAGCTGGGATCACCGATCACCCAACCATGACGATGCCGCTGGGCATCCTTGGGTTGCGCTTGTTGCTTCACGAGCAACACCACCGAGGCCAGCTGGTAGCGGCCCGAGCGCAACGCGTAACGGTGGCGGCGCTGGAGCACCAGATAGCTGCACGATCCATGGTCGAACCAGCGGCCTGGATGTGGGCAGTCTTCAAGTTCAATGCGATCAAGAAGCCTTTCACTTCCTGAATGCCGTAATTCCACAAGGATGGTCATGATTCCTCAACCAACGGCAGAGCACGAATGGAGAAGCCCCAGATCATCAGAAGGATCACCGACACGAGTGTCAGCCACTCAGGAATCGGCAGGTCCTTCAGCGCGAGAGTGATGAGCAACTTCAGTCCGACGAAGGCCACCGCGAGGTAACCCGCTGTTTCCAAACGCGGAAAGATATCGAGCCAACGCACGAAGAGTCCGGAGGTGAAGCGCAAGGCCAGCACACCAATCAACGCCCCTGTCACGACCAGGATTAATTGATCACTGATGGCAACGGCAGCGGCCACGCTATCGATCGAAAACGCAAGATCAGTGAACGCCAACGCCACAACCGTGCTGAAGAAAGAATCTCTGCACTCAACTGGCTCACTCGCATCGACAGGTGGGTCGTCGCTGGTGCGGGTTTTGTCTTGCCAATGATCGAAAGCCAACCACAGCAAATAACCACCAGCAAGAAGCTGGATCGGCCGAAAGGCCAACACCCACTGAGCCATCAAGATCAAACCGATTCGCAGAGCAAAAGCGATGGCAATGCCCAAATTGAGAGCTTGTCGCTCACGCTGCGGATCCTGTTGTCTGCGGGCAATGGCTGCTAACGCAATGGCGTTATCGGCAGAAAGGATCAACTCCAGTGACACGAGCACCGGCAGCAAAGGGAGCAGCTCAGCCCAACGGTCAACACCATCAAGCAGAGGGGTGAGGGACGGGAGGGCTGCTGAATCCATGTATCGCAGCCTAGAAATGGTCAGCTCTCAGCAGCGGCATGCAAACCCAGGCTCACCTCTGCCACATCGATGACAAACGCTGCGTGGTGATGGTCTCCGCGATCGAGGCCGGCGAGGTCTTGGGCAGTGCGCTTGGCGAGTCTGATAACGCAGAAGATGCTGAAAATCGTGCTCTCGAGAGGCTTCTAAGACGGCTGCAACAAGAGCAGACGGGTCATCCTGCCCAAGCCATTCCGCCGCTGCCAAGCCGCCAATCCGCCCCGATTCGACGAGGGGAAGCCTCGAACAGGAACACACCGACCTCTGAGCCAGCAACTCCTGCGACATCACAGGCAGCAGCGGGCGTTCTGAAAGAGACCCAGGTCGTCACGGAACCAAGGCTTGCCGATACAGCTCCGACGAGAGCGGCTGCACCATCACTGCCTGAAGACAACGAACTCGATCGATCTGATGAGCAGACCTCCGATGGGCGTTTACCCAGCGAAGCCCCCTCGGATCCGGACGACTGGAGCGATGAACTCGCCGCAGTTGACCTTCAGATCCAACGGATTGGATGGGACCGTGATCAGGAGCGCAGCTATCTCGAACGGGCCTTTGGCCACAGCAGCCGTCACAAACTCACCCGTTACAGCGACTTGCTCGCCTACCTCAAACGGCTCAAAGCTCTGGAACCGGGCACTCCTGTCGAGACGGCTCCAGTGCCGCTGCGCCGAGCCGATCTCATTGTCCAGGGGGATCAGATGCTGAAAAGCCTGAACTGGAATGGGGAACAGGCCAGAGGATTTCTTCAGGGACAACTGGGGGCAAACAGCCGGCAGACTCTGAGCGATGAACAACTGCTCAGCTTCAACCTGCTCCTGGAAAACGAGTTGGTGAAGCAGGCGAGTTGATGGAAGACAGCCTGAGCACATCGCTGCCTTGATGAGCACTTACTCTTCAACGCTCAAGGTTTCAGTTCCATGACGGACACAACGAAGATGGTGATAGCGCTTAGCGCAATCGGGAGCATCACCTTGGCGCTACTGGTTCTTGGTTACTTCAAAACAGGAATGAACCTGGGGGCAGTTCTCAACAACCTGAGCTAAGGCAAAAGCGATCCCTCAGACAAATTCAAAAGAATCAGGCACGAGGATTGCGCTGCTCACTGAGGCTGGACAACATCCAAGCCCCCAAGGTGGAGACAGCTGCACCAAAAGCCAGAAAAGCGACAAGCTTGGTTTCCATAAGGAAAGGCGGCCGCAATTAACCGATCGACTTCTGCTCACCATGGCGCACCACGCCCTGCGGTGTGGGATCTGACGGAGGAACGGGCCTTGGACCTGGATCCCCGGATGGGGCAAACACGCCGGGGATGGACAGCGCAATCAAGCCACTGCCCACCGTCAAGAGAACGATGAAAGGAATCGGCCGGACGATGGGTTGTCGTTCCAGCACGGTTCCGCAACGGGAACAAATCGGGATTGCCCCTTTGGGAGGGGTCAAGACGATCGCGGGCCCGCAACAGCAATCCGGGCAGCGGAAACGGGGCATTCCTAGGGGGCTTTTGTCGATCGTAGGGATGTTGCAGGGTCCTGCCTCAGTGCAATGAAATCGTGAAGCAGCGGTGCGCCTCACCACCGCTTGCGAAGATCACAAGCCGCACCCCCATTTCTGCCCATGCCCCTCAGCTCCCTGGTGCGCCTGCTGCAGACATCGGCGTTAACAGGAGAGCTGCTGGAGCGCAGTCATCGTTCCGAGCGCTTGATCCTGAGAGGTGCCAACCGAGCCGCCAGGGCTGTTGTGGCCACTGCCTTGGCACGGCGGGGACAACAGTCATTGCTGGTGGTGGTGCCCACCCTCGAGGAAGCAGGCCGTTGGGCCGCCCTGCTGGAACTGATGGGCTGGCGCTCCGCACAGCTGTATCCCACCAGCGAAGGCTCCCCCTATGAGCCCTTCGATCCCACCACGGAAATCACCTGGGGGCAGTTGCAGGTGCTCAGTGAACTGCAAGACAGCGGCGCTTCAGAAGGACTGGCGATCGTGGCCACTGAACGCTGTTTGCAGCCACACTTGCCCCCGCCACAAGCGCTTTTGAATCGCTGTCGGACCCTGCGCAAGGGAGACAGCATCGACCTGGAGGATTTGGCCTTAAGCCTGAGTCAGCTGGGCTACGAAAAGGTTTCGAGCATTGATCAGGAAGGAACCTGGAGTCGACGGGGCGACATCGTCGACATTTTCCCCGTGAGCAGTGAACTGCCGGTGCGCCTGGAGTTCTTCGGGGATGAACTCGACAAACTGAGGGAATTCGACCCCGCTAGCCAACGCTCCCTTGATCCGGTGGAGCAGCTCCGTCTCACCCCCACCGGCTTCAGCCCATTGATCGCTGAACAACTGCGAGAGCACATGCCGGATGGTCTTGATCAATTGCTGACAGACAACCAACTCGGTGCACTTCTAGACGGGCAAACCCCCGAAGGGATGCGTCGTTTGATGGGCCTGGCATGGGATCAACCCGCATCCTTGCTGGACTACCTCCCCGAAACCTGTTGTGTGGCCATTGATGAGCGACGCCATGGTCAGGCCCATGGTCAACAGTGGCTCGATCATGCAGAAGATCATCACGGTGAACTCGCCGTTCCGGTTCCTGCGCTGCATCGCCCCATTCCCGAGGCCATGGCCCTCGCTGAAGCCTTTGCTGGCTTCGATCTCGCAGAACTGCAGGAAAGCGATGGTCACGCCAATGCCTTCGATCTGGCCAGTCGACCGGTTCCGGCCTATCCGAATCAATTCGGAAAACTTGGAGAACTGATCAAGAACTTCCAGCGCGAAAAACAGGCCGTTTGGCTGGTGTCGGCGCAGCCCAGCCGCGCCGTGGCGTTGCTGGAAGAGCACGACTGCATCAGCCGGTTTGTTCCCAATGCAGCCGATCATCAAGCCATCGAAGGACTGATTGAACAATCCACACCAGTGGCCCTTAAGACCAAGGGCACCGCCGAGCTGGAGGGACTGCAATTACCAGCCTGGCGCGTGGTGCTGATCACCGACCGGGAGTTCTTTGGGCAGCAGAACCTGACCAGCACAGGCTATGTCCGTCGTCGCCGCAAAGCAGCGAGTCGCACGGTTGATCCCAACAAGATGCAACCCGGCGATTTCGTGGTGCACCGCAACCACGGCATCGGCCGCTTCCTCAAACTGGAAAAGCTCGCCATTAGCGGCGAAGTGCGCGACTACCTGGTGGTGCAGTACGCCGATGGCATCCTCAGGGTGGCCGCCGATCAACTAGGCAGCCTCGGTCGCTATCGGGCCAACAGCGACAGCCCTCCCCAGCTCAGCAAGATGGGCGGTTCCGCCTGGGTGAAGGCAAAGGAGAGGGCCAGCAAGGCCGTGCGCAAAGTGGCGCTCGACCTTGTGAAGCTGTACGCCGAACGACACCAGGCTCCTGGCTTTGCCTTCCCTGTGGACGGCCCCTGGCAGACGGAGCTGGAGGAGTCGTTCCCCTACGAGCCAACACCTGATCAACTCAAGGCCACGGCCGAGGTGAAGCGCGACATGGAGAAATCCCAGCCGATGGATCGCCTTGTTTGCGGCGACGTGGGCTTCGGGAAAACAGAAGTGGCCATCCGCGCCATCTTCAAAGCGATCACCGCGGGCAAGCAGGTGGCCATGCTGGCGCCCACCACAGTGCTAGCCCAGCAGCACTGGCGCACGTTGTCGGAACGTTTCGCCCCTTACCCCATCAAAGTGGCGCTGTTGAATCGCTTCCGAACGGCTGGGGAGCGCAAAACGATCCTTGACGGTCTGCAAAAGGGCACCATCGATGCGGTGGTCGGCACCCATCAGCTGCTGAGCAAAAGCACCGCGTTCGACAAACTCGGACTCCTGGTGGTGGACGAAGAACAACGCTTCGGCGTGAACCAGAAGGAAAAGATCAAAGCCCTGCGGAAGGACGTCGACGTTCTCACCCTCTCCGCCACACCGATTCCTCGCACCCTCTACATGAGCCTGTCGGGTGTGCGTGAGATGAGTCTGATCACCACACCACCACCATTACGGCGCCCGATCAAAACCCATCTAGCCGCGCTCGATGACGAGGCGGTTCGCAGTGCCATTCGCCAGGAACTGGACCGCGGAGGTCAGGTGTTTTATGTGGTGCCGCGGGTGGAAGGCATCGAAGAAGTGGCCGGCAAGTTGCGGGAGATGCTCCCTGATTTGAAATTGCTCGTGGCCCATGGCCAGATGGCCGAAGGCGAACTGGAGAGCGCCATGGTGGCCTTCAACGGCGGCGAAGCCGATGTGATGCTCTGCACCACGATCGTGGAAAGCGGACTCGACATTCCACGGGTGAACACGATCCTGATCGAGGACGCCCATCGCTTCGGCCTTGCCCAGTTGTATCAATTGCGTGGTCGTGTTGGCCGTAGCGGTATTCAGGCCCATGCCTGGCTCTTCTACCCCGGTGATGCCTCCCTCAGCGATGCCGCCCGGCAACGTCTCCGGGCCATTCAGGAATTTGCCCAACTGGGGAGCGGCTATCAACTCGCCATGCGTGACATGGAGATTCGTGGGGTGGGCAATCTGTTGGGGGTCGAGCAGAGCGGCCAGATGGAAGCCATCGGCTTCGACCTCTACATGGAGATGCTTCAGGAGTCGCTGGCGGAGATCCAGGGACAGGACATTCCCGCCGTGGACGACACCCAGGTGGACTTGCAGGTGACAGCCTTCATTCCCGCCGATTGGATGACCGATGCCGACGAAAAGATGGGCGCTTATCGGTCTGCCGCCGAGTGCCAGAGCCCCGAGTCGCTGGTGGAACTCGCTGCTGGCTGGGCCGATCGTTATGGAGCGCTGCCGGGTCCTGTGCAGTCGCTCCTGCAACTGATGGAACTGAAGCTGCTGGCCAAGCGCTGCGGGTTTTCCAGAATCCGACCCGAAAAGCCCAATATTGCATTGGAGACGCCCATGGAAGAGCCGGCCTTCCGCCTCCTGCGCCAGGGCCTCCCCCAACATCTGCATGGCCGGCTTGTGTTCCAGCCAGGCAGTGGCAGCACCGCCAAAGTGATGGCCCGAGGCCTGGGTGTGCTGCCGATGGATAAGCAACTGGAGGAGCTGAAAACCTGGCTGAGCCAGATGGCCTCTCAGATTCCTGGTGCCGACGGACTCACCGACGAGCAGCGCACCGAGGCCGATCAACGCTGCAACGAGGAGGTTCTCAGCGTCTAGCCACTGAAAGATGAGAACAAATCGCCATACTGCGCAATTCTTCGTTACAATGGATGGAGTTGCAGAGTCAGGCTTTGGGCGAGTTCATCGATCCGATCACCTCTTCTGGCTCCCTCGGCCTCTATGGAAGCCTCGTGGGTGCAGCAGCACTAGGCATGTTTGCCATCTGGCAGAGCGATGCGGAAAACGATGATGATGACTCCACCCCCGGCGGCGGCTTGATGCAGCCGATCGCCTGATTAATTCCCTTGGCCTCCAGCAAACAAAGGCCCGGACTAAGTCCGGCCTTTTGTTTGAGACGATGTGAAAGACAGGATTTAGCGAATCGCCGGAAGTGCGCTCTGCAGGTTGCTTCCTAAAGGGTTGTATGTCCGACGACCATTGGCGGAACGAATCGCTTTGAGCAGAGTGGTCTCAGCAGTGCGATATTGGCTGTCTTTTTGAGACCCGAGATCCTCAATCGTAAGTGATTTAACCTCAGCCTCGCTCATTTGCACTGAAACATCGGGCTTAATGCCGTGCTTGTGGATATCGGTGCCATTGGGCGTGAGGTATTTAGCGATTGTCACCGTCAGACCTGAACCATCAGAGAGTCCACGGACCGACTGCACCAGACCTTTACCGAATGTTTTCTGCCCCACCAGCTGAGCACGATGGTTGTCTTGCAGCGCCCCAGAGAGGATCTCACTGGCGCTGGCTGAACCTTCATTCACGAGCACAACAACAGGACGCTGTGTCAGAGCGGACCCCGTAGCGCGGCGGACATCCTCGATGCCATTGCGAGTTCTCGTACTCACAATGGTTCCCTCATTGAGCCACTGACGAGCAATATCTACGCTGGCCTCCAGCAACCCACCAGGATTACTGCGCAGATCCAGAACATAACCATCAGCACCTTCGGCCTCGAACTTGCGAATCGCCGCCCGCATCTCGCGGGACGCATTGGCATTGAACTGCTTGAGGCGGATGTAACCAACCCTCATCCCACCGGGGGCGGTATTGAAATGACTTTCAACGGAGTGAATCTCGATTCTGGCTCGAATCAAAGACAGAGAAATCACCGCATCCTTGCGACGCAAGCCCAAAACAACCGCGGTGCCTTCTTTGCCGCGAATCAACTTGACAGCATCTTCTGTCGTCATGCCCTTGGTCGACTGCCCGTCGATCGAAACGATCACATCTTTGGGTTGTACGCCAGCGCTGGAAGCAGGAGTGCCCTCAATAGGAGACACAACAACAATTTCCTTCGTCTTCTTATCCAGAGAAATCTGGATACCAACACCCGTTAGTTCACCGGAAGTTTCAACCTGCATATCCTTGAACTGCTTGGGGTCAAGGAAGCGGGTATAGGGATCATCAAGACTGGCCAGCATGCCGCGAATCGCCTCATACGACTCTTCGCTACCGGCATACGACTTAGCCAGAAGGTCACGTCGCAAGACCCTCCACTTATCGGGGTCGTATTTCCCTGTTGAATCGAGATAGTCGCGATAAACAATCTGCCAAACCTGATCAATCACTTCCTTGGGACTATCGAGAATCGATGAAGACCGACTGGAAGGCAGACCAAGCCCTGGAGAAGAAAGAGCGACAATCGAGGCGAGCCCCCCGGCACCGAACACCAGCATCCAGGGAAAACGGCTTGAACGACGGGGCTGGGTAGAGGGCATGAAGACGGCTCAGGCCTGATTCCTCAGCCTAACGACCTCAAGCGGGTTCCACCCAGCGGCCGTCATCCTTGATCAACTGGATCAAGGCAGCCACACCCTCCGATTCGGGGACCTTACGGATCTCATCCCGACCCCGATACAGGGAGATCACACCAGGGGTTTTACCCACATAACCATAGTCAGCATCAGCCATCTCACCAGGCCCATTCACAATGCACCCCATCACGGCAATGTCTAATCCCGTGAGATGAGCGGTGGCATTGCGCACTTGATTAAGAACCTCTTCAAGGTTAAACAAAGTGCGACCGCAACTCGGACAGGCGACGTACTCCACCATCGTCTTGCGCAGGCCAAGAGCTTGGAGGATGGAGAAGCAGACAGGAATCTCCTTCTCAGGTGCTTCCGTAAGGGAGACACGGATGGTGTCGCCAAGGCCATCGGCCAGAAGTGTGGCGATCCCAGCAGTGCTCTTCACGCGCCCATAGTCACCGTCACCTGCTTCGGTAACCCCGAGGTGCAAGGGGTAGTTGAACCCTTCGGCATCCAGGGTGTCGGCCATTAAGCGATAGGCCGCCAACATCACTGGTGCACGCGAGGCCTTCATGGAAATCACGATGTTGTGAAAGTCCAGCTCATCGCAGATGCGCACAAATTCCATGGCGGATTCCACCATCCCTTTTGGCGTGTCTCCATGGGTGAACAACATCCGCTCCGCCAATGAGCCGTGATTCACGCCAATGCGAAGAGCTTTGTTCTCCGCTTTGAGGAGTTCCACCAAGGGGCGAAAGTCATCCTTGATGCGCTGACCAATAGCGTCGAATTCGTCTTTTGAAAACTCCTGACGTGAAGGGTCAGGCTTATCAAACACAAAGAGACCGGGGTTAATGCGCACCTTGTCAACGTGTTTGGCCACCTCCAGCGCAATCCGAATGCCGTTGTGATGCACATCGGCCACCAGGGGGACGTTGCAGCCCTGGTGGCGAAGCGCTGATCGGATCTCGCCCATGGCTTTGGCATGGGCCATCGAAGGAGTGGTGACACGCACGATTTCGCATCCGGCATCAGCCAGCCTGCGAATTCCCGCAACGGCGGCGTCGATATCGAGCGTGTCCTCGTTGATCATCGACTGCACCACCACAGGGTGATCGCTGCCGATGGCGACGTCCCCCACCATCACCGTGCGAGTGACACGCCGATGGATCTGGGTGTCATAGCGACGGGATTCAGCGTTGATGGCAGTCACAGTGGTGGCGGTCAAGGGATGGGCTCGCCAGATGCCGGCTCACCCTGGCATAGCTGGGCCCGCACCTGACGCAGATCATCGCGCGTGAGGGACACTGGTTTGCCCGGTTCACAGGAAGGATTGCGCAGCAGGTAGGAAGGATGAAAGATCGGCATCCACTGACGATCGTGCAGCGCAATCCATTGACCACGAAGGCTTCCCATGGACTGTTTCCTGCCGAGCATGGCCCTCACCGCGGTTGCTCCGATTAGAACCACCCACCTGGGGTTGACCACATTGATCTGCTGATCTAACCACGGGCGACAGGCGAGTAGTTCAGCGGTTGTGGGTTTGCGGTTGTCCGGCGGACGACACTTCACTGCATTGGTGACAAAGACATCTACCAGGGGATCGAAGCCAACCTCAATCAACAAACGATCCAGCAGTTGACCCGATCTCCCCACAAAGGGTTCGCCAGTCACGTCTTCATTGGCCCCAGGGGCTTCACCGATGAGCATCACCCTTGCCTCTGGGTTGCCTCGGCTGATCACCACATGCTGGCGTTGCTGTGCCAGTCCGCAGGCCAGGCATTCAGAGCAAGCCTCGAGCCAGGAGTGCGTGAACGCAGGCATGGGAACTGTCACGCCGCTCGGGAAGTCATTAAAAGAAGGAAGCCATTCTGATCAGGGTCCTCCAACCAGCATTCAGCCCCAAACGCTTCGAGGCGCGCTGACTCCCGAATCCGGGCTCCAAGGCCGCAAAAAATCCCACACCAGGCCTCTAAAGCCTGGAGTGGGTCTGACTCCGTTGAACGACTGAAACAGGGTGACCAAGACCGCCCCTGGGGGACCGGAGGGCGAGATCTCGAGGGTCGAAAAAAATGCAGGTTGCACTGCTGTCCCGTCAACGTCCAATGACTCGGAGAAAGACCCTCCTGCGGCTCTAGGCCAAGGGCTTGCCCGTAGAAGCGTGCGAGAGAGGCGGGCTGATCGGTGGCGAGAACCCAACTGAATTGACTCTCACTGGCATTGCAGCCATCCATCACAAAGCTCATCAGACCAGTGAATCCTGGCTGAATCCAGGTGGTCTGCGACACCAGATCAGGCAGGATGGAGGCTTCCTGCGCACCCGCTGGAAGGGTGCCGCGCCGATGTCCCGCCCGTCTCTGCTCTCCCATCGGGCCATCGCCCTTCAACCCTCACTCACCCTGGCGATCAGTGCCCGTGCAGCGGCCCTGAAACAGGAAGGGCGTGACATCTGCAGCATGTCGGCTGGGGAGCCTGATTTCGGCACCCCTGAGTTCATTGTTGAAGCCGCGATCAAGGCCCTCCGCGATGGTGTCACCCGCTATGGACCGGCTGCGGGCGACCCAGCCCTGAGGGAGGCGATCGCCAACAAACTGACGCGTGATAACCGCATTCCCTCATCAGCTGCCAATGTTCTGGTCACCAATGGGGGCAAGCAGGCGATCTTCAACCTGTTTCAGGTGGTGCTCAATCCCGGGGATGAGGTGTTAATCCCATCTCCCTTCTGGCTGAGCTACCCAGAGATGGCCCGGCTGGCAGGAGCTGACTCCGTGATGGTTCCCTCTGCGGCTGAAGACGGCTTTCGGCTGGATCTGGCAGCCCTTGAAGCAGCGATCACACCCCGCACCCGATTACTGGTGATCAACACGCCTGGCAACCCCACCGGAAGGGTGAGCGACCGCCAGGAACTCGAATCACTGGCGGCCCTCGTGCGACGCCATCCCCAGCTTCTGGTGATGAGTGATGAGATCTACGAGTATCTCCTTGACGAGGGCGAAACCCACCACAGTTTTTCTGCCATCGCACCCGATCTTGCCGATCGCACCTTCGTGGTGAATGGGTTTGCGAAAGGCTGGGCCATGACTGGGTGGCGACTGGGGTACTTAGCAGGCGATCCCCAAGTGATTAAGGCGGCCGCAGCGCTCCAGAGCCAAAGCACCAGCAACGTTTGCAGCTTTGCTCAGCGCGGAGCCCTGGCAGCCTTAACCGGCTCCTGGGACTGCGTTCGCACGATGGCTGCCAGCTACAACGACCGCAGGCAGCATCTTGTGAAGGGACTTCAGGCCATTCAGGGGCTCAAGTTGGTGCCACCCCGCGGCGCCTTCTATGCCTTTCCAAAGCTTCCCGATTCAGTTTCGGGCTCGATGCAGTTTTGTGAAACAGCCCTGGAGCGAGAAGGACTCGCCCTCGTTCCAGGACTCGCCTTCGGAGACGACCGGTGCATCCGACTGTCTTGTGCGGTGTCGCATGAGACGATTGATGATGCTCTCCAGCGGCTGGGCCGACTGCTCGTCTCCGAGCGCTGAGAGCAACGCTCAGAGTCCTCTTTTTGAACATGTCAGCACGAGAACGTCGGGCCGTCGTGAGCCTTGCCCTGCTGTGCAGCCTGGCAACGACGGCCCTTCCCAGTTGGGCCGTTGAGACCCTCCGCATCGGCGCCATTCCGGATCAGAACCCCGAAAAACTGAACCGGCTGTATGGCCTCCTTGCCAAGGAGCTCAGCAAATCGCTCAATGTTCCCGTCCGCTATGTGCCTGTCAGCAACTACACGGCTGCGGTGAGTGCGTTCCGCACTGGCAGCCTTGATCTTGTTTGGTTCGGCGGTCTCTCAGGCGTTCAGGCCCGCCTGCAAACCCCCGGTGCACAGGTGATCGCTCAGCGCGACGTCGACGCCAAATTCCGCAGTGTGTTCATTGCCAACAGCAGCTCGGGGCTGCAACCGATCAGCAGCATTCAGGGCCTGAAGGCCCTCATCGGCAAACGCTTCACCTTTGGCGACCCAAGTTCCACCTCGGGTCGGCTGATGCCCCAGTATTTCCTGCAGCAGGGGGGAGTGCGTCCCTCCCAATTCGCCGGCGGCAAACCTGGCTTCAGCGGCAATCACGACGCCACGATCGCTCTGGTGCAAAGCGGCTCCTACCAAGCCGGAGCACTCAATGAACAGGTATGGGCCAGCAATGTGAGAGCCGGAAAGGTTGACCCCAAAAAAGTGTCAGTGATCTGGAGAACCCCCACCTACGTGGACTACCACTGGGTGGCCCGTCCGGGCCTTGACAAGCGCTGGGGGGCCGGATTCACCACCAAGTTGAAGCGAGCGATTCTCGGAATCCAACCCACCGGTAACGGCAAAACGATTCTCAGTCTTTTCAATGCAGGGCGATTCATCCCAGCGTCCGCTGCTCAGTACCGGTCGATCGAAACCATCGGGAGACAACTCGGCAAGATTCGGTGAATAGCAGCACCGTGCTCGAGTTCCGCAACGTGAGCCTGAGGGGTCGCGAGACCCCACGGCTCGACAACCTCTCGTTGCGTATTGAAGCTGGAGAATTGATCGCTCTTTTGGGGCCCAGCGGGGCTGGCAAAAGCAGCCTTCTCGCCGTGGCCAATGGTTCGTTGCGACCTGATGGTGGCCAGGTGCTCTGGAACAACACGCCTGTGCATCAGTTGAAACGCCAACAGCGCCGCACGATTGGAACGCTTTGGCAGGACCTGCGGTTGGTGGAGGAACTCAGCGTTGCCCAGAACGTCAACAGTGGCGCCCTTGGCCGCCGATCCCTGGGCTGGGCGCTCGCCAACCTGCTTTGGCCGATCGAGCGCAACGCTTGCCTGCTTTGCCTGAGCCAGGCAGGGCTTCCGGCAACACTGCTGGACCGCCCCGTCACGTCCCTCTCAGGCGGACAACGCCAGCGGGTCGCGCTGGCAAGGCTGTTCCGTCAACGCCCGGAGTTTGTGCTGGCCGACGAACCCCTTTCCAGCCTTGATCCAGCCTTGGTGCACGAGCTGCTCAACATGCTTCTACGACGTGACCCCATCAACGATCACGACGTTCTCCCCTCCACCACGATGATTTGCCTGCATCGGCCCGATCTGATCGGCCGTTTTGATCGGGTGATCGGCCTCAGACAAGGGCGCGTTGCACTGGATGCCTCCCCCGACTCAGTCACTGCGTGCGACCTGGGAGAGCTCTATGCCCTTCCCGCGCGTACGCGCAGCGACGGTCAACATCCGTGATTCCGAAACTCACTGCCCCGCTGCTGTGTCTGCTCCCGGGCCTTGCGCTGCTTCCAGTGGCCGTGGTGGTGGGACAGGGAGTCCATGGTGGTGGCTTTGAAACCTGGCGGCTGTTTCTGCAAGGTGCCCTCCACCCAAGCGCCGACCCCCTGTTGCTGCGATCGCTCTGGAGCGGCGTGCAAATCACACTCGCAACTGCCTTCGCCGGGTGGGGGCTCAGTACCCTGTTCGGTCTTTTGTTAGGGATTGTCAGCAGTGATGTGGTGTGGGACAGCCTCCAACTTCCCCTGCAACCGGCGCCTTGGATTCGTGGATGTCTCGCCATTCCCCGCTCAGTGCATGAACTTCTGTGGGGATTGCTCTTGCTTGAGTTGGCTGGATTGCATCCTTGGGTCGCGGTAGCCGCCATTGCGATCCCCTATGGAGCCTTGGTGGCTCGAGTGCTACGTGATCAGATCGACAGCATCGATCGGCAAAGACTGAGAGCGGTTTTGCAAGCCGGATCCTCAGCACCCTCAGCACTGCTCACAACCCTAGGGCCTCCCCTGCAACCGATTCTCCTGAGCTATGGCGGTTATCGCCTCGAGTGTGCGTTTCGCAGCGCCACACTTCTCGGCGTGTTCGGTTTAGGCGGAATTGGCACCGAGTTAAAGCTCACGCTTCAGTCGTTGCAATTCAACGAGTTCTGGAGCGGACTCTGGCTCGTGATCCTGTTCAGTGTTGGCCTCGAGCAACTCCTCCGGCTGTGGCGACAGCGCCAGCAGCAAACCGCTCCCAGCGGCTGGGATGGCGTGATCGTCATCACACTCACGCTGTTGGCCA
>JAYKIX010000099.1:0-9127 GCA_035286005.1 Synechococcus sp.
TGCATCGCCAAAGCAACCGCCGAAAATTGACCAAGGCCGAAGCTGATATCCGAGCCAAGCAGTTGTTCCCGCGTGCCGCTGAGCGGGATCAAGAGGGCTAAGGTCCAAAGTCCCCAGGCGCGGGCAGCAACAAAACTGATCCCCAGGCTGCCGAGCACCCAAAGCGGGAGAAGGCGCGCACGTCTTGAAACCACCATGATGACGAGCATCACCACGATGAACGCAGTGATCCAAACGATCGTGGATCCTGAGAAGGGTTGCTCCCACCATTGGCCAAGCGAGTACGGCTTGGACCACGCCAACTCCACGAGTCGAAGAACAACGACCAGGTCAGCCAAGACCGCTCCAACGGTCAGCAGTAAGACAGCCCCGAAACGCCATCCCTCAATGGGGTGACTCCCATCCCGTTCTGCGTGTTCAGCGGAAGGGAGCGCAGACAGGCGTAACCAACGCCGTCGCCAGGCCGCACACAGGGCAGCGATGCCAAGGGCAACCCCCGCCGATGCTGTTTGAAGAGCCCAGCGCTTGAACAGCACCGACTGGAGCGAAAATTGCGCAAACCATTGCAACTCCATCTGCAGTCGCAGACCGAGGATGATTGCGAACAAGGTGGGGACGCAGATCCACCAGTGACGGTATTTCGAGAGCGGACGCAAATCCAGGCGCTCAGCTACTCCAAATTAGTGGGAAGTTGACTTGATGCCTGCAAGGGAAAGGAACTGATCGGCATGGAGTGTCTCTTCAGCAATCAGAGCCTCCACGAGTCGATCCATGACCTCCCTTCTAGTTTCCAAAAGTGCAACAGCCTGAGCTAATGCCTGCTTTGCAAGGGACCGAATCTGATCATCGATTTGTTTACCGGTGCTTTCGGCATAACTCGGTCGGGTGTGAATCAGATCACGACCAAGGAAGACTTCATTGGCAGAACCCTCCAAAGCGACCGGCCCAAGGGAGGAAAATCCAAATCTTGTGACCATTTCACGGGCGAGTTGGGTCACCATTCGCAGGTCACCACTGGCTCCCTGGGTCACCTCCGAAGCACCAAACACCACCATTTCTGCGGCACGTCCCCCCAGTGCCACAACGAGCCTGGCGCGAAGAGCTGCCTTGGTGAGCAGCCCTGAGTCCATCACCTCCTCATCGGGCCAGAACTTGGTGAAGCCGCCAACCCCACCACTCCGTGGGAGCAGGGTCACCTTATCGACTTTGTCCGCCCCTGGCGTCAATGCAGCCACCAAGGCATGCCCGATCTCGTGGTAGGCAATCAGCCGTTTCTTGGCGTTGTCCTGCAGGGGGGCTGCCGTCAACCCCATGGTGATCCGCTCTAGCGCCTTTTCAATGTGGTCATCGCCAATCAACGTGGCGTTCTCACGAGCCGTGAGGATTGCGGCCTCGTTGAGCAGGTTGGCCAGATCCGCACCCGAGAAGCCAGGGGTGCGTTGCGCCCAGGCATTCAGATCAACAGTCTCCTGAAGGGGACGCGTGCGGGCGTGCACCGCCAAGATCCCTTCTCTCCCTTTTCGATCTGGAAGGTCTACATGGATGCGACGGTCAAAGCGACCAGGTCGCATCAACGCAGTGTCGAGCACATCCGCTCGATTTGTGGCTGCCAAAAGAATGACCCCAGAGTTGTCGGTAAAGCCATCCATCTCCGTCAGCAGTTGGTTGAGAGTCTGTTCGCGTTCGTCATTCCCTCCACCAATCCCTGCGCCACGCTGCCTGCCGACAGCATCAATTTCATCGATAAACACAATGCAGGGTGACTTCTCCTTGGCCTTACGAAAGAGATCGCGAACGCGAGAGGCACCAACACCAACAAACAACTCGACGAACTCAGATGCCGCAATGGAAAAGAAGGGAACTCCGGCTTCTCCGGCAATCGCTTTGGCGAGCAGGGTTTTGCCCGTACCGGGAGGACCCACCAGCAAAACGCCACGAGGGATCTTGGCCCCCAAGCGAATAAAGCTCTCCGGCTCCTGCAGGAAGGTCACCACTTCCTGCAGCTCGTCTTTAGCTTCGGTGATGCCAGCAACATCTTCAAAGCGAAGAATGAGATCGTCCTGAGGTTTGATCCGGTGCTGGCTCTTCGCGAATCCCATCGCCCGATTGGCGACTTGAGCTGACCGCCTCACCAAGAACGACAGGCCGATGATGATCAGAACGATCAAGCCAACATTGGCGGCCCAACCAGCGAGAGCTTGCTCGCCACGGATGTCTTTCACCGTGAGGGGCACATTGGCTGCCTCAGCAACGCGAAGAATCTGAGAATCATTCGGAAGGATGGAGACAATGGTCTTTCGACCATCTCCGTAGTGCACGAGCACTTCCCTCCGAACTGGGATCAGAGTGAGGTCCTTAACGTCGCCAGCACGGATCTGACGCAGTAATTCGCTGTAAATAGGAGGTTCACCCGGCTTCGTTCGCGACGAAGGAGCTGGAGTCTGGGCGGGAGTCGCAGGACCTGAACTCACAGTTGATCGGCGTTAGAGGAAGCCTAGCGATTTGACGGGAGGTCCTTCGACAGGAGAAGATCGCTGTTTGGCAGCAATTCGCCGGCAATGGCAGTACCCAAGAAGAAGACATCCAAAAGCAAGCGCAATCAGCGCCATGCTGTGTGGAAAGCCAAAGCGGCAACAGCGGCACAGCGTGCAATGTCGATCGGAAAGTCTGTGCTGAGCGGCCGTGCTCAGGGCTTCGTTTATCCGGTGGCAGAAGCCGACGACAGCGACAGCTGACTCAGAGAAGTCGGAGCTCACGCACGCTGCGTTGCTGTGTGAGCTCCACCACCACATCTGCCCGCGGAATTGACTGCAGAGACTTCTGAGGAAGAGCCGTCTCAATCATCCGTACGAAGCGTTCAAGCGAATGTTGATCCAGCCGTACGCCAGTGCGCTCATGCATGGTGGCTTCTTGCTGGCTCTTCCACAGACCGCTGGCTGACACCGCAGGGGCACGCAAGTGCCAGAGGGAATCCAGATACTCCCAAATCCGTTCGTACTGGCTCAGGGCTGTGCAGCTCAGCGGTCGATAGGCCTTTTCTTCTAGCGTCAACGGTGGATCGAGGCTCTCATCCGACACCTCAGCGCCAAGAAACCAGCCCTCGAACAGCAGAACGTCTGCCGTTTGGCTGAACCAGCCACTGCGGTCTCCTCGTCCACCTCGCCGAGATTTGTCAAAGCAAGGCGCGACCAAAACACCTGTCTGGCGCCATTCATTGAGCTTGCGCGCCATCAGATCAATGTCATGACTTCCTGGCAGGGCACGGGGCACGCTCCAGGGGTTACCGGCGATGGCTTGCTCCAACAGTTGGGAGGGCCAATAAAAATCGTCCAGAGACACAACAGCAACACCAACCCCTAGGTGCTGGGATGCCATCCGAATCCAGTTGGCCAGGCTGGTTTTTCCGCAACCCGGTAACCCACTCAACCCAACAAGGCTCCGCTTTGATCCTCGACTTGCAGATTCGAGAGCCGATAACAGAGGAAAGGCCAAACCCCAGATCCAGTCATCAGCCACTGCCGAGGGCCAAGCCGAGGCAGCCAACGCAACTCCGCCACGGTCCTGCCAACACCTGAGCCACTCGGAGGGTGACTCAAAGCCAAGCTGATGAAGCAATTCACAATGCCCAGGGATAGACACGAGATTCCAAAGCTGCTGGTGTGAATCAGGATCCAAGCTTGAAGGCCTCGAGAACAACCGCGTAAAGAACACCAAGACGAAGGTTGTCGAGCACGAGCCAGCGCATCGGCCAGGGTGAGGTTTCAATCTGGCTGCGCATGCGAACTGTGAGTTCGATCAACAACACAAGCGCCAGAACCACAAGAGGACGCTGGCCGATCTTTTCAAGGTAGTAGGTGGTCAGGTTGCTGCCCAGGAAAAACCCCACCAACAGTGCAATGGCACCGACACTGCGGTGTTTCCAGGGACCCACGAAGGCTGGCCTGATCTGGTTGCCGAGCTGTCGCTGCAGGCGTTCATAACGGGTCTGCTGCAGCACCATCACGCGCGATCCACCAGAAGTTGATGGAGATACTCCAGCGTGATCAGGCCCTGTCGACAAGAGGGGCCTGATGTTTGCCGTAAGGGCAATGTCGGCTCGCCGAGATGGTCGACAACTGCCACAGCGCGATGGAATTCGTGCTCCAGCTCCTGATCCCAGGGCGAAGGGGTCAGCAGACAGGGGATCAAGGCATCAGTTGCAGCTCTTAAGCCCGCAGCAGAATCTTCAATCGCCAGAGCCTGGGTCGGCTCCACCCCACTGCGCTCAAGGGCCAGAAGATAGGGATCAGGGTGGGGCTTATGACATGGCACATCATTCGAGGTCACAGACCCAGCAAATGGATCCGATCCGCCGGCGAACAACCCTTCCATCAACGCCTGCACGGATGCATCACCGCTACTGGTGACGATCCACTGCGGAATCCCAGCCAGGGAGAGCTCCTTGAGGAGACGGGCCACGCCGGGCCTCAAGGCAACAGCGCCTGATCGGATGCGCTTCAGATAGTGATCCTGTTTGAGTTGTTTGAGGTACTCAAGAGTCTCGGGCTCCATCGGAGTGCCCTGTTCCACGGCATAAGACGCCATCCTTTGGCCTCCACCTGGGATGGAGAGCAAGCGTTGATAAAGACCCGGATCCCAGTGCCAGTTCAAGCCGAAATCGGCAAAGGCCGCGTTAAACGCTGGGCGGTGGCCGTCCATTTCAGTGTCGGCCAGCGTGCCATCAACATCCCAGAACACGGCCTGCAAACACGACATTGGCTTTTGCTGTGATCGCACGAAATGATTGAACCAGACAGCACAATGCATGAATTCATCAACCATCGTTTGTGGCGTCATCCGCCCCTGATCAGCTCTGGCAGCTGCCCCAGTGGGCGGAGCATGACGCTTTGGCCGATCTCCCTCTGCCCCTCGCCCTCAGGCTGGTCTTAGCGAGACGTGGTTTTCAGTCGCTTGAAGAAGCAGAGGCTTGGATCGCGTCCACTGAACTCCCCCCGGCAACCCTGCATTTCCCTGATCTTGATCGCGCCGTCCAACGGTTGCAGCGGGCCTGTAGCGATGGGGAAACCCTGGCGGTCTGTGGCGATTACGACGCCGATGGAATGACCAGCACAGCTGTGCTGATTCGCGCCTTATCGCCACTTGGAGCGAGGCCAATCGCAGCGATCCCCAGTCGCATGGACGACGGTTACGGCCTCAACAAGCGCATGGTCGAAGAACTTCACGGCCGCGGAGTGAAGCTGCTTGTGACCGTTGACAACGGCGTGGCTGCCGAGGAGGCACTGCGTCGAGCCAAGGAACTGAACCTGGATGTGATCATCACGGATCACCACACCATTCCCGATCCCCCACCCTCGGCCCTTGCCCTCCTGCACCCAGCCACCACTCCGGAGGGGTCGCCCTATCGCGGCCTGGCCGGTGTGGGATTGGCGTTTGTTCTGGCTCGGTCCTTAGCTCTTTCTCTCGAAAAACCGAAGGCCATCACCAGCGCCAGAGATCTGTTTTGCGTCGGCACGATTGCCGACATGGCTCCGCTGACTGGGGCCAATCGCATCTGGTTGCGGGAAGGTCTGGCCACGCTTCATCAAACTCGGTGCGCTGGTTTAAGGGCCCTGCAGCAACTCAGTGGTCTTGAAGAGAGGCCTCTTCGCGCCGAGGATGTGGGCTTCCAGATCGCGCCCAGAATCAATGCGGTCGGTCGACTCGGCGATCCCCGTCTGGTCGTGGACCTGCTCACAGAAGACGACCGTGACCAAGCGGTGGACCTCGCCCGACAGTGCGATGGCCTCAACCGCCAGCGTCGGGAGCTTTGCGATGCCATCGAAGCTGAAGCCGTGGCGTTGGTGGAAGCCGATTCCCAACCTGTACCTCCGTTTTTACTGCTGGCGCAAAGTCATTGGCATCACGGTGTGATTGGGATCGTGGCTGCTCGGTTGATGGAGCGCTATCAGCGACCAGCCGCACTTCTGGCCGGCGATGGTGATGGTCTGATGCGCGCGTCTGTTCGCGCTCCTGAAGGCTTTGCCGTTGACCAAGCGCTCAATGACTGTTCCCACTATCTGGAACGCTTTGGAGGTCATCCTGCAGCAGGTGGATTCACGGTGCGTGCAGAACGGGTCGCCTTACTTCACAACCATCTCAACAACCTGGCGACGCGCTGGAGCGACAGTCGGTTCAAGGGGCAAGTGGTACGACCGGAAGCCCTTTTGCATTTGGATCAGATCGATCGAAAACTGTGGAAGGCACTGCTTCAACTGGAACCCTTTGGGATCGGCAACCCTGCGCCTCTGTTCTGGGCCCGAGGCTGTGAGGTGATCGAACAGCGTCGACTCAGAGGTGGACATTTGAAATTGCAGCTTCGTCAGAACGGAACATTCCACGACTGCATTGGCTGGCGATGGCGGGGTGAAGAGAGCATCCCCGCACGCATAGATCTGGTCTTTCGGCTTTGCATGAACCGCTGGCAAGGGGAGGAGCGCCTGCAACTGGAGGTTCAGGCGTTACGACCGCACCACGACACAGTCCAACTAGAACAGTCTGGAAAGACCTACTGCTGTGAGCAGGTTGATGAGTCAACCTTCACATTGACTAACAGCGATGGAGCGAAACTCCAGGTGAGGCAGGAGAATATCGGACAGTTTGTGTGCTCCGACAGCAAAGCCTCCCATCCCTACGTTGCAAGCTTGATACGACAGGCAGCAATCGGACTCGGCCTCCATCCATAGAGTTCGGCCAGGCAAGGATGGGCCAGCGTGCGTATCGCCAGCCCTCCTTTCACAACGCAACCCCGGCGATCAAAGAGCGCCGCGACGGTAGAAGAGGATGAAGATCACGGCAGGGCCAGCAAGGGTGATCAAGGCAAGAGCACCGAAGTTGGCAATCAGATGAAAGTCGAGACCCATGGTGGAAGAACGGTGATCCGTGGCAATGATCTCATTAAGCTAAGGAAGACACCAGTGCAATCCACGGTCGATCGCCTGCCACTGTGATGGCTTGTCACAGCTGGGCGCCATGACACGGACTAAACCCACTTGGGCCTGCATTCATCAATGCGGGGCTTGTTGTCGGTTGGCGCCGGAAGAACGTCCAGAAGCGCTGGAGGCATTAAGCGAAAACCAACGGAAGGTCTACCTGTCCATGGTGGGAGAGGACGGTTGGTGCAGGCACTACGACAGTGGTGGCCGACGTTGTCGGATCTACGAAACACGGCCCGATTTTTGTCGTGTTAGCAGCCTGGCCACTCTCTTCGGTGTTCCCGCCGAGGACACTGACGCCTTCGCCATTTCTTGCTGTGATCAGCAAATTCGGTCGCTCTATGGTGGGCGCAGCCCTGAGCTGCGTAGGTTCAAGCGTGCAGTGAACAAGCCGTTGAATCGGAATGTCTGAGGCCGAAACCTCATCGAGTGCCTCGATGGACTCGGTGGTTGAACCATCAACAGAGGCACCTCAACCCCTTGGGTTCACTGCGGTGATGTTGAGCACTTTCACCACAGTGTTCGTTGCTGAACTTGGGGATAAAACACAGCTGGCCACGCTCCTGCTCTCGGCCCAATCAGGCCAACCGATGCTGGTGTTCATCGGCGCCGCACTTGCGCTCATCTGCTCCAGTCTGGTCGGGGTCCTGGTGGGCCAGTGGCTCTCGACGATTCTTCCCCCAGAACGGCTGGAACTGATGGCGGGCGCTCTCATGATCGGCCTTGGATTCTGGCTTGGCGTTCAGGCGCTCCAATCCCTGATTCTTCAATCGCTCTGAGTCTCTGCTTGCATGGATTTCACACTGCTGCTCTCCACCTTCTTCACCGTCTTCCTCGCAGAGTTGGGCGATAAAACCCAGCTGGCCACAGTGGCCATCAGTGGAACCTCCAATCGCCCCATAGCGGTCTTCATCGGTTCATCGAGCGCCCTTGTTCTGGCCAGTCTGATTGGGGCCATTGCCGGTGGATCAATGGCGAGCGTGGTCCCTGCTGAGATTTTGCAGTTGTTGGCATCAGCCGGTTTCCTCGTGATTGGCTTCCGGCTCCTCTGGCCCATGCTCAAAGGCCTAAAGCAACCTGTGGTCAACAACCAAGACTGATGCTGATCGGCCCTTAGAGTTCCTAGACACCGACGAGCTCTTCGCAACAGTCCTGATTTGTTCTTGGCTGTTTCCTCGGTGATGATCACCCCCGGTCCTGTAGACCGGCCAGCGCAACGCCCCAATGAAGTTCTCGGTCGCCGATCTCCTCGACCATCTCTCCGTATCAGGCTCGCTCGAGATCACAAAACTCGAGAAGATGCTCCGCCTCAGCAATCGTGCCGAGAAGGAAAGTCTGTCTCTCGCCTTGAACAGCTTGAGCAAGCTTGGCGTAGTTGAGCTTGGTGCTGAAGGCGATGTCAACCAAGCCAACACCGATGACCTGATCGAGGCACGTCTGCGCTGCAGCAGCAAAGGCTTCTGTTTCGCCATCCGGGAAGACGGCGGAGAAGACGTCTACATCAGGGATCATCAACTCAATCACGCTTGGAACGGTGACCGAGTGCTGGTCAGGATTACGCGAGAGGGAGGCCGACGCCGCTCACCGGAAGGTGGTGTGCAATGCATTCTCGAGCGCAACACCACCAGCCTTCTCGCACAGCTCGACCGCCAGGACGAACGACTCGTTGCGCTCCCACTCGACGATCGATTGCTAGCCAGCATCGAACTCCCCCTAGAAGATGCCAGCCATCTTCAGGAGGGCGAATCCCCATCTGTTGTGGAAGTGGCCGTGGACCGCTTTCCGGTGGCACAGTTCGCCGCTCGCGGTCATGTGGCCCGACCACTGCCACTTGATGCCGGCGTCGAAGGCGATTGTGATCTGCTACTCACCAAGGCCCAGCTTCACCAGCGTCCCCCCGCTCCTCGGGCCAGCGCCAAAGCCCCTTCCTCGAAGAAGCGACTTGACCTAACGGCACAACCGTCGTTACTGCTTCGAAGCTGGATCAGCGAGAAGGCCCCTTCCCTTCCCCTCGTCCACGTGGAACCCCATGAGGGCGGAACACGCCTCTGGATCCATGCCCCAGCCCTGGCAGAGCGCATCAGCCCGGGCAGCAGCATCGATCAATGGCTGATAGACCAAGGCGAATCCCTCTGCCTGGGCCAAGACTGGCAGCC
>JAYKIX010000100.1:0-4659 GCA_035286005.1 Synechococcus sp.
CCCAGGGTTGCCACCTCTCAGACGCTTCGCCCCTCCTCTGTTCTTTCCAAAGACGTGACGGGGTTGAACCATGCATGAACGAGCGAAGTAGGCCGTCTTTCCACCCGGAGAGGCGGCCTTCTCCTTGGAGGTCGGAGCCAAGGATTGCCGAATGGAGCCTGTCGGACTGAGGCTGGTCTCACTTCCCCCCGTCGCGGCCTGAACACCGATCCTGTCCGCACCCCAGCCCCTGCAGAGGTCCAAGCCCTGCCCTTCCAGTGGAACCTGCTGGCCTGGGCTGCCCTGGTGGGTGCACTCACCGGTCTGGCGGTGGTGGGCTTTCATTTCCTCCTGGGATTCATCAACAACTTCCTCTACGGACCGGTGGTGGAAGGCCTGGAAAACCTGTTGCACGCGGCTCCGGACACACCACCACCGCTGCCCCCTTCCCCGGCATCGAGCCCGGTCACACCCCTGGGCACCTTGCTGAAGGTCAGCCTTGGGGGAGTGGCCTTTCTGCCCGCGCCGCCACCTCCCCCCGCACCGATCCCCCTGCCTGGGGATCCCCTTCCCCTCTGGCTGTCCTCCTGGCCGGTGGTGCTGATCCCGCTCTTGGGGGGTGTGGCGGTGGGAACGCTGCGGCAGTGGCAACGCGATCTGGGGCCGGGACTCCCCAGCCTGATGGCCATGGCCGATGGCAGCGTGCAGGTGGCGGCACGCTGGCCAATGGCGCGCTTGCTGGCCGCATCACTGAGCCTGGGCAGTGGCGCATCCCTGGGCCCCGAAGGCCCAAGTGTGGAAAGTGGCGGCAACATTGGCCTCTGGGTGGCCAACAGAGCGGGGCTCTCACCTCAGGCCCAGAAAGGTCTGGTGGCGGCAGGGGTCGCGGCCGGTCTGGCCGCCGGATTCAAAGCCCCGATTGCCGGGCTGTTTCTGGCCTTCGAAGGCAACTACAGCACCATCCCCGGGCGACCCAGCGTGCGGGCCGTGCTCGTGGCAGCCGTGGCCTCGGCACTGGTCACCCAGCTCGCCCTCGGTCCTGAACCGATCTTTCACCTTCCGGCCTACGACGTGCGCTCCCCCCTGGAGCTGCCCCTGTATCTCGGTCTCGGGTTGCTGGCCAGCGGCTTGTCACTGGCCCTGCTCAAGCTGCTGGCGATCGGTCGCAGCCCCTGGGTGCAACAGCACTTGGAGCGTCTGCCCGCCTGGTTGACCACTGGGCTGGGAGGCCTGGCAGTGGGGCTGCTGGTGCTGGGGTTTCCCCAGGTGCTCGGGGTGGGCTACGAAACGATCGGCGCGCTGCTGAGCAGCGACGGCGGCATCGCCATGGGCAGCCTGATCGGGATTCTCGCCGTCAAATTGCTGGCCACGGCGGTGAGCAGCGCCACGGGTTTTGTGGGCGGTGGGTTCGCACCGGCCCTCTTTCTCGGTGCCGTCCTTGGCAATGTGTACGGGCAACTGCTGGGCACCCAGGGGCTGCAGCTGCCGGTGGCTGAACCGCCGGCCTACGCGATGGTGGGCATGGCGGCCATGCTGGCCGGAAGTGCCCGTGCACCCATCACGGCGCTGCTGCTGCTGTTCGAGCTCACCCACGACATTCGCATCGTGCTGCCGCTGATGGCTGCTGCAGGGCTGAGTGCACTGCTGGTGGAACGCTGGCAGGGTCTTGCGGATCCGGGCCTGCTGGGGCCAGACCCCCAGGAGGACGCGCGCCGCAGCCGCTTGGCCAGCATCAACGTGATCGAGGCTCTTGAACCGGAATCGCTGCTGGTGCTTCCCTCCAGCACACCGGCGGCGGACGCGCTCCAGCAACTCCTCGACGCCCATGGACATGCCCTCCTGGTTGCCGAAGCCGACTCAGTGCTTGCCCTGGTGACGCTGGCCGACCTCCAGCGACAGATTTCAGCAGGCAACCTCCAACAACCGCTTCGCGACTGCCGCCGTTCTGAGCTGATCTGGTTGAACAGCTCCGCCAGCCTGGCTGAACTGGAAGACCAGTTGCGACCCAACGGCCTTCGCCAACTCCCCGTGTTCGCCCTGGCGGATCCGAACCTGCCCCAGCTGCCCCATGGGCTGCCACCCACGGGCCTGCCCCTCACCTCTCTGCAGGGGCTGGCCAGCCGGGACGGCATGGCCCGGGCACTGGCCGCCCGCGAGATGCAGAACGAACAAGGGATTGCGCCGGCCCCGGCGATCCTTCATGAACACTTCCCCCCAGGCTGATCCCATCAGGACTCTCTTTCACAGGGCAGGGAGCCTGTGTCGACAAGCGCTGCTATCAGACCTGTAGACAAACCAATGACTCCGCCATGCAACGGTTCTGGATCGGCTGCACCACCCTGGCCATCAGCGCTTCTCTGGTCACCGTCGCGCCGGCTCAGGCGGAGTCCAGCAGTGGCTGCGACGCGGCAGTCGGATCACCCGACATCGTGCCGGAGCTCAAGCCCGGTCTGCTCAAGGGCTATCTCAATCCATCGAACCTGCCCGATTCGCTGCAGTTGCTCGACAGTCCACCCTCCCCAGGGTCCGCCGCGGAATCCCTCGATCGCGCCAAGGCTCAGGCCACCTTCTCGCAGAGAGGGACCCATCGATGGCGCCTGGCGGCGGTCGATGCCGACATGCACTTCCCTGCCGCGGCCAGCGTGTTCTCCTGCACCCTCGGCGTGCCGATCAGCGAAACCCACACCCCCAGGCTGTTCATGCTGCTGCGACGCAGCCTCACCGATGCAGGCCTCTCCACCTACAAAGCCAAAAACCATCACCAACGTTCGCGCCCGTTCATGACCAACGGGCAACCGATCTGCACACCCGACGACATCGAAGGGCTGCGCAAAGACGGCTCCTACCCCTCCGGGCACACCGCCGTTGGCTGGGCCTGGGCCCTGATCCTGAGCGAGATTGCACCGGAACGCCGCGATCAGATCCTGGCCCGTGGTCTGGCCTACGGCCAGAGCCGCAGCATCTGCAATGCGCACTGGTTCAGTGATGTGCAAGCGGGCCAAACCATGGGGGCCGCCACCGTGGCCGTGCTGCACAGCGATCCGGTCTTCCGTGCTGATCTACAGGCGGCGCGCCGGGAAGTGGAAACCGCCCGCAAGCAACAGCTCATCCCCAACGGCGACTGCTATCTGGAAAACGACGCCCTCAAACGCTGACAACCGCCACTGACAACCGCTGCTGACAACCGCCCCGGCCATGGCTAAGGGTGCGTTGATTGCCCTTCGCGTCACCCATGCAGCACCACTGGCAGGTTTTCTGGTCTGATCCCGATGGATCGGCGGGCATGGTGCCGGTGACGGCCGGGAGCCTGGAGGAAGCCCACCGCCTGGTGCTCAGGGAACATCCACGCGCCAAGGTCATTGCGATTGATGCCGATGATCTTCACCCCAAGTGGATGCCGAGCCTGATGCTCGATTGGCTCCGAGACTGGGAGGAGCATCCACGGGCACCTGAGGCGCGATCGGTAGGGTGCTGACCAATGCAGACGGGTGTCGCAGGCCCGGGGCTCGATGCTTCCTGACAACGAGCTGGGTTTCAAAAGCTTGGAGGAGCTGATCGCCTGGACGGTCAGCTACTTCCACTTCAAGCAGGCTTTAGAGGCCGTGCCGCTGACCAATGAGCAGGCACAGCAATATCTCGGAGCCTTTGCGGGGTTCCGCGAGCGGCTCCGAACGGACATGGCCAAGCAGGCCATCCTGGAAGCGAATCTGCCCAAGGAGATGCGGGAGACGATCGCGGCCGAAAAACCCAACCTGGCGATGATCCGCGCCGTGCTGAACGCCAAGAAGGGTTGATCCCTCCAACGGACTCTCCTCACCAGAAAAAGGTTTTGGCATCACCGCCCACACACTGACGCAGCTTGGTGCTGGCCCAGCGCTTCTGCGTTGCAGTCACACCGGTTTGTGGGGTCTCAAGAAGCCTGGTGGCCTTGGCGCAGTCTTCGATCAGTTTGGCCTGCACCGCCTCCTGCACCTTGAGCTCAATGCCGCGGCAGGCCTCGGGCGTGGGACGCACCGGAGGTTCATCGCCCGGCGTCATCACAAACAGGGTGGGCATCCGGCCACCGGTGGCCTTGAGGCAGCGCTGAATCTGCGCCTGATCCGCCGGCGACGGCTGCTCCCCCGCTGATCCCCACCGGTCTGCATCCCGGCGGCTGCCGCAGGCGGCCAGGAACACCACCGCCAGGGCCATCGCCCAGCTCTTCCAACGCAGGCAACAGGGTCGGTGCGGATGTGAATGCCGTCCCATCAGACAAGGCAACGGGCTGTGCCAACACCCTCGTGCGAACGACTCCAGAAAACCCAGAAAACAACGGACGTTCACACAGCGCCGCGAGGGGCCTGACGGGCCTGGGAGCCATCGCCACAGTGGGAACAACGCACACACCAACCATGCGGATCAGGACGATCGCCCTGGCAGCGACGCTGCTCAGCACGCTGGCGGGGCCTGGCCCCAGCAAAGGGGAAAGCCTGGGTCATCCGGCCAATCCGATGACCGACATGCTCCTTCTGGAGGGGCAATGCGGCCCCGGGATGGTTCTGCGCGGAGAGCCGCAAGCCAGCGTGTCCTGCAAGCCCCTGATCAACACCGTGTACAAAAACGGGCGCACCGGGTTTTACTTCAGCACCGAACGTGAACTGATCACCTTCAGCGGGGTCGCCCCGCAGATCAACCACGGCC
>JAYKIX010000101.1:0-7725 GCA_035286005.1 Synechococcus sp.
TTGGCCGGGTTCGGCAGCGCAGGCCGTTGTGGCGGCGATGAGAACGGTCTGCGACTCGCCTTCCGATTAGCAGGGCTAATAGGAAGGAGCTCATTGATTTTCCCGGGGGCTTTGCACGCCCCTTGCACAGGTTTTCCACAGGCGGGTTGCCCAGATTGGTTCTGCGCGCGCGTTCTGTGGAAAAGCGATGGTTGCGGTTGGCTGGGGTTGACGGCGGTTCGGGGGGGGTGAGCTGCTCGATGCATTTTGTGCATTCCTTTGCCCAGAAGGGCTTCAGGTCTTCGATCTCACCTTGAGAGCGGTTGCGACGTTGGTATTTCGCCCTGCTTGACGTCGGCTGACGGATGTGGAGAACTGATTAGCGTTCAAGGGCTTCGGGATGCTGGATGTGCAGGTGATGGATCAGGTGCAGGCGCTAGAGGCGCCCATTGCGCAGCTGGCGGCATCGCCGACCTCCGAGCTCGGCGATGCTTTGATCAGCTTTCATGCCGAATTGCCCGAGCCTCTGCAGCAGGCCATGACCCTTTTTATTGAGCGCTATCCCAACTGGGATCAATATCGTTTGATTCAAGCTGCACTGGCTGGTTTTCTGGTTCAGAACGGTGTGGAGTCGAGAGAAATTACGCGCCTCTATGTCGGCAATATGTTTCGACGTCAGTCGCTAATCCGAGGGGTTTGAGTTCGGCAGCTGGCCATCAGGATCAAGGCACTGAGCGGCAAGGTCAGCAGAAGCCCTAGGCAAACACCCATGAGTCCCAGCAGGTTCAGGCCCAGCAGCAGTCCAATCATGGTGAGCACCTTGAGCCTGTTGTGTTCCACAAGCCTCCGGCTGTGGACCATCGCCTCGATGGGGCTATGGCCATGGTGCATCAGGAGAGGCAGGGCCATCCACTGATGCAGTAGCCAAGCCAGCAGTCTGGCGCTGCCGCAGACGAGTGCGATGCCTGCTAAGACTCCGCTGTGGGGAATCAGGGCGTTGTAGACGGCGCCCGTAATTCCGATCCCTGCGGTCAGAGCCAATGCCTCACAGAGCACCAATGCCAAGGCCTGGAACAGCAACAAGGCCAGTCGGCCTTTGGAGTGGGGAGTGCAGCTGTCGAGGGAGCCTTTGGGTGTGAGCAGGGTATCGGCCAAATAAAGGAGGCTGGTAAAGCACAACAGCGGCACCAGGAACGACAAGCCCCAGGCAAGGTGGCTGGCTGACACCTTCCATGACTCGTCACTGGCCTCCCAGGTGTGGGCCAGGCTTCCCAGGCCCGCTGAACTGCTGAGGGTGAGGCCGGCAAGGCCGACGCAAGGCCAAGGCGCGCGGCAGAACCCCATCCAGGCCCTCGGAAGCACAGTGCTCAGTGGCAGGCGTTCTGGTATCACGAAGGGGGGTTGGATTAGTGGAGCGGACCCAGGCGCTTTAGAAGATCAGTGGCGATCATGCGATCAACGGGCAGGATGGAGAGGCGGTTGCCACGGCGGACCACCGCAAGCTGATCCTCCCTGTAGGTCTCTTTGAGGGCCTCAAGATTGAGCATGGTTGCGAATTCGCCGAGATAACGCAAGCGAACGCAGTCCCAGCGAGGCGACTCTGGATTGGAGCCAGGGTCGTGATATTTCGAGCTTGAATCGAACTGAGTGGGGTCAACAATCCCTAATTCGATCACTTCCATCATGCCGACAATTCCAGGTGGCTTGCAATTGGAGTGATAGAAAAAAGCGCGATCTCTAATGGCCATGGTGCGCATGAAATTGCGGGCCTGGTAGTTGCGAATTCCATCCCAGAGCGTGGTTTGTTCGCTTTTGAGATGGTGAATTCCGTATACATCTGGCTCGCTCTTCATCAGCCAGTAGTTGGGCGAATCCATTGTCTAAAGCGCGATTCAATTGTGCGCGTTATTGACTTTAGCCCTCTGTTTTCGCTGTCGCCTCACCTTTTCGCCGGGTCGAGGTGAATTGATCTTTCCCGAGATCGGCTGGTTTCCTCAGCGCGATTGCTCTTGCTTGATCAGTTCTCGGAAATGATCGCCTCGTGCTTCGAAATCCGGATACTGATCAAAACTGGCGCAGGCTGGCGAAAGCAGCAGGGACGTTGCGGATCGGCTGGCCCCGATGGTCAGAGCTTCGCTGACGGCGTCATCCAACGTGTTGACGAGGCTCACGGGGCCGCTGAAGCCAGAGTTATGAATCAGGGCTTGAAGTTCTGGCCCCCCATGGCCGAACAGCACAACAGCTGTGGCTCGTGCTTCGAGCAGGCGCAGCCATTCGGATGGATCCCCTTGTTTGGTCTGTCCTCCAGCCAGAACGACTGCTGGGCTGGCCACGGCGCGCAGTCCAACGGCCGCGGCGTCGTAGTTGGTGGCTTTGCTGTCGTTGTAGACCTGCATGGATTGCAGCCTTCCCAAGGGCTCAAGACGGTGGGGAACACCTGGGAAGCAGCGCAGTGCAGCTTCAATCGCGTCGGGAGCAAGGCCTGCTTTCAGTGCTGCTGCGGTGACCAGAAGCATGTTCTGTTGGTTGTGAGCGCCTGGCAGGGAAAGGGACTCTGCGGGGAATAGGCGTTGCTGCTCAGTGCACACCCACTGCGACTCATCAATCCAAAGGGCGCAGGGAATGGCGGGATTGGGGGATGTGCTCACCCAGGTGGCTGTTTCCCACTCGGCGTAATGGCTGCGGAGATCTGGATCGTCGGCATTGAGAACCGCATGGTCAGAGCGGGCCAGCAAGCTCTTTTTGATGGCCCGGTAGGCCTCAAGCGTGCCGTGGCGCTCCAAGTGGTCGGGGGTGAGCGTGGTCCAGATGCCGATGGAGGGGGAAACCTCCCTGGCGGCCTCGATTTGATAGCTGCTCATTTCCATCACCACCCAGTCGGGTTGTGGATGGGTTGCAGAGCTGCATTGCAATGCCAGTTCCGCTGCGGAGTGACCAACGTTGCCGGCCATGGGAGCGTTCAATCCCGCATGGCTGAGCACGTGCTGCAACAAGTGGGTCACGGTGGTCTTGCCGTTGGTCCCGGTGATGGCGATCCAAGGGATCGTGGCCAAAGCGTCCCAGGCAACGGCCATTTCGCCACGAACAGCGATGCCCCGTTCTCGCCAACTAACCAGGGTGGGATGGTCCCAGGCGATTCCTGGACTTACCACGACCTGGTCAATCGATCCATCCCAGCTGGTGAAGGGGTCGGGAATTAAAGGACAACCAAGCCGAACTTCGATCCCGAGGCGACGAAGGTTCTCGGCCTGGATGCTGTCATCAGACTTGGCCTCCAAAACCGTTACCTGATGGCCTTGGGCATGGAGCAATCGTGCGGCACCGATTCCAGAGCGTCCAAGGCCTATGACCAAGCTCGACTTCATGGGGATGCCTTTCCCTGCAAGGGATATGGGCGATACTGGATTTGAACCAGTGACTCCTACAATGTCAATGTAGTGCTCTACCCCTGAGCTAATCGCCCGCTCAATCTCACCAAAAGGTGAACGCGGTTCGCACCGTCAGGTGCGCAGAAGAATGTAGCAGTTGACCGACGTCTCAACTTCTTCGGGTGGGGCTTCAGCGGCGTTCCATTTGCACTCGCCAGCGGTCGCGTTTTGTGCGCTCGAGGAACAGCACTTCAACACTGCCACGCCCTTGAAGCTGCAGTCGGTCGCCAGCCTTGAGATCTTTACTGCCTTGGCGCACGGCTTGCCAGTTCAGGCGGAGGTGTCCATTGCGGATGTGATCCACCACCTTGGCCCGCGAGAGGCCAAACCCCGCCGATGCGATTGCGTCGATTCGACACGAGGCTTCGACGCTGCTGAAGCGCTTGGGAGTTCTGCTCGCGGGTAGCTGAAGCATCGCGACAGGCCGCTCTTCCAGTTGGATCACCACTTCACGGACCTGACCGCTGCTGCCATGAAGGCTGGTCGCAGCTTCCGGTGTACAGAGCAGTTGAGCGCCACGATCGCCACGGATCCACAGGTCACCGAGTTCGCCATCGTCAATGCCAAGTGCCGTGATGGCGATCCGCATGTCGTCGGGCTGCACAGGGTCGAAGAGGAAGTTGCCTTCCACCTCCAGTCCCATGACCGGCAAAGGATGCTGATTCAGCACGTCATCTCCGTTGTCGCAGCGACTGATCAGCAGCCGTTGACGCTCGGCTTCTGGGCGGCCCCCATCGCTGTGGATTTGCAGTTCGGTGAGGTCCGCGAAACGTTCGAAGGCCTCTTCTCGCACTGGGGCTGAAACGAACGCAGACCATTGGGGCTGCCAGGTCTTGAGCACGGTATCTGCAAGATCAAGCAGGGTGTCAAGATCCGCTGCATTCCGGCTACCCGCCAGCAGTTCTTGGCGAGGGAGCGTCACAGGTCGTTCAAGCGCACTACCTGGAGCGGCCGGGCGCTCTGGAGCAGCTGCCAGGGAGGTTCAACGCCGGTGGGCGTTTCGAGCAGCAGCAGCCAGCGGTTTTCTTCATGCCGGTTGCGCAGGATCCTTACCCCGTCTTCATTGTCGGAGGGGACGCTGGCAGCCGCGGCATAGCTTCCCATGAACCCAGAACCCATCCCCAGCAACCCTCCGACCACTGGCTGGCCCCAGGGCCCAAGGCTCGAGAAGGTATCAAGGGTGGTGATCTGCGTGAAGGTGAGGCCTGCCATAAATCCGAACGGCAACAGCCAGCGGGCCATGGCCCGCTGCCTGCGTTGGCGCGCCATCTTGGGGTTGAGCAGATCGATGCTGTCGATCGATACCCCCTTAACACTCTCTTGCGCGGGTGCCACCAGGAGGCAGCGCTGGAGAGGAACGCCGTTGGCCCTCAGTTTCTGTTCCAGGGAGGCTGCAGCGTCCTGTTCCTTCAACACCAGCACACAGACGGGCATCGGCGATTCCCTGAGAGCCTTCGATTCTGACCTGCGGGCCTGTCTTTACAGTGGCTCACGGCAGTCTTTCGCCGGTTGATGACAAAAGTTCTGGTTTCCGATCCCATTGATCAGGCCGGCATCGACATCCTGAGCCAGGTGGCTCAGGTCGATCAGCGCACCGGTCTAAGCCCAGAGGAGCTGAAATCGATCATCGGCGAGTACGACGCCTTGATGATCCGTTCCGGAACCCAGGTGACGGCGGATGTGATCGCCGCAGCAGACAAGCTGCGAATCGTCGGTCGGGCTGGAGTGGGTGTCGACAACGTTGATGTCCCCGCTGCCACCCAGCGTGGTGTGCTCGTGGTCAACTCTCCCGAGGGAAACACGATCGCTGCCGCCGAGCATGCCCTCGCCCTGTTGCTGTCTCTCTCCCGTCACGTGCCCCAGGCGCACGCTTCGATGCGAGAGGGCGCCTGGGATCGCAAGAAATATGTGGGTAATGAGCTTTATAAAAAGGTGTTGGGTGTTGTCGGTCTGGGCAAGATCGGCTCGCATGTGGCCAAGGTGGCCAAGGCCATGGGGATGGACGTCATCGCCTATGACCCATTCATCTCCAACGAGCGCGCTCAACAGATGCAGGTGCGTCTCACCCAATTGCCAGATCTGTTCAGCAGCGCTGACTACGTCACCCTTCACATTCCCCGGACGCCCGACACCGAGAATCTTGTGAATGCGGAGCTTTTGCGCAGCATGAAGCCCACCGCTCGGCTGGTCAACTGCGCCCGCGGCGGCATCATCGACGAAAGCGCCCTCGCTGAAGCAATTGAAAACGATGTGATTGCCGGAGCTGGTGTGGATGTGTTCGCGAGTGAGCCACTGGCGGACGACTCGCCCCTGCGCAAGGTGGAGAGAGGCCTGGTGCTCACGCCTCACCTCGGTGCTTCAACGGAAGAGGCCCAGGAAAACGTGGCCATTGATGTGGCTGAACAGATCCGTGATGTGTTGCTCGGTCTCCCGGCCCGCAGCGCTGTGAATATCCCCGGTCTTAGTCCCGAGATCATGGAGCGACTGAAGCCCCACCTGCAGCTGGCTGAGACCCTGGGCCTGCTGATCAGTCAGCTGGCCGGTGGTCAGGTGGAGGAGCTGGAGGTTCGCCTTCAGGGCGAGTTCTCCGAGCATCCATCCCAGCCTTTGGTGGTGGCCGCTCTCAAGGGTCTGTTGTCCAACGCCCTTGGCGAACGAATCAATTACGTGAATGCTGCCCTGGAGGCCAAGGCCCGCGGAATCCACGTTTTGGAGGTCAAGGATGACGCCAGTCGAGATTTTGCCGGTGGCTCCCTGCAACTCACCATTCGAGGGGCCCAGGGCGGTCACAGTGTGACTGGTGCTGTGTTTGCCGATGGCGAGCTTCGGGTCACCACCATCGATGAATTCCCCGTCAATGTGCCCCCCAGTCGGCACATGCTGTTCACCCGCCACCGCGATATGCCTGGAATCATTGGCCAACTCGGCTCTGTGTTGGGTGAGCACAACGTGAATATCGCTTCGATGCAGGTGGGGCGTCGGATCGTGCGCGGAGATGCCGTGATGGTGCTGAGCATTGATGATCCGATTCCGCCCAGTCTCTTGGCGACGATTAATGCCATCAACGGCATTCAGGAAGCCCATCCCGTGACGCTCTGAACGGCTTCTTCGGTTTTCTCTCCTCATTCCATGACCTCAACACCTCTGCGCTGGTGGCGCCTCTCTTTGCCCCTCCAGCCAGAGCTGGAGGAGTCGTTGCTCTGGAAGTTGGAAAGCCTCGGTGTGCATCGGCTGGCGGTGCAGCACACCCCGGAGCATCCCGATCAGCGCACCTTGCTCGCTTGGCTTCCGTCACCGGAGTGGCCAGCTGACGAGCGGCAACAGCTGGTGGACAGCCTGCGCCCCCTGGCTGACCCCTTTGGCCTGGTGTTTCCGCAGTCCGACTGGCTTCAGTTGGACGATGAGGACTGGAGCCTCACCTGGAAACAGCATTGGCAGCCTGACCCTGTTGGGAGCCGGTTATTGATTCTGCCCGCATGGTTGGAGGCTCCGGCGGAGTATGCCGACCGCTTGGTGTTGCGCATGGATCCAGGAAGTGCGTTTGGTACTGGCAGTCATCCGACGACGCGGTTGTGCTTGGACGCCTTGGAGAAGCAGCCTCCCCTTGGAATGACGGTGGCGGATCTTGGCTGCGGGAGCGGTGTGCTTGGTCTGGCGGCTCTGGCCCTTGGTGCGAATCGGGTGCTCGCAGCGGATACCGATTCTCTGGCTGAACGCGCCACACGCGAAAACGCCATCCTGAATGGCTTGTCCGAGCAGAGCCTGAGCGTCAAACAGGGCTCTGTGGAAACCCTGGCGGAGATGCACGCTGGGGTTCCTTCTCAGCTTTTGCTTTGCAACATTCTGGCCCCTGTGATTGAGGCGTTAGCCCCTCAGTTCACAACGGTGTTGGCACCGGGAGGGCGCGGGCTCCTGAGTGGTTTGCTTGTGGAGCAGGCACCCCGTCTCACCCAGGTGCTTGAAGCACTCGGCTGGTCGGTGAAGGCGCTGGGATCCAGTGGTCGCTGGGGATTGCTGGAGATCCGACGCGTCCAATAGGCATAAGTTTTTTTAATCAGTACTCAGTGTCTGATTGGCCTTGTCTGGAAAGGCTGGCTGAAAAGGCTGCGATTGCCCCAGTCCGATGTAGAAGGGTTCAGTCCTGCATGCCTGTTTTTTCAGGTCACTGCACACCCAATCCATCCATGGCTTCCTACAAGGTCACTCTGGTCAGCGAGAGCGAAGGTCTGAACAAGACCATCGAAGTGCCCGACGATCAGTACATCCTCGACGCCGCTGAAGAGCAGGGCATCGACCTTCCCTACTCCTGCCGTGCTGG
>JAYKIX010000102.1:0-7404 GCA_035286005.1 Synechococcus sp.
GGGCCTGCCTATCCGTGTAAAGGCGCATTGCCTTGAATAGAAGAAGCACCAGAAAATAGAAAGCTATTTGTGTGCGATAGGTGGATAATCCGCCAGATTCAGCTGGCTTTGCTGGTGGTTGTCGCGAGTTCCCCTTGCTTGGCTGGATTGAACACCTTGACGGAGCTTGATCAAATCGGTGTTTGGGCGATGGAACGCAAACAGTCCGACGATGGTGCGTTGTGTTGCCGGGTGTTGCTCCAAGCAAAACGGACGCGTTGGTGATGGTTCGACAGGCTTTTCAGCGCTGTTGAAACAGCATTCTGTAGTTCCGTGAAGAGCCAAGCGTTGGAGACTTGCAGCGGTACGACCAGCTGAAATAGCTTGAAAACACAAGGGCTTTTGCCATGACTTTCGTTGCTGCCCGTCAGACTTCAACGTCAGAGGACACGCTGATTGACGCGTTGCGTGGCTGCGAAAACATCCAGCAACTGCTCCACCTTCGTGATCAGCTGGCCAAAGACGCAGCCAATCCACCCCTGTTTGATTGGGTTTGCGCGTTGCTGGTGGATCGCCGTTTGTCGCGGGGATTGGCGGCACGGGTTCTGCGAGATCTGCATCACCACCCCAAGTCTTGAGCAATGTGGAGGCGAGGCTCAGAGCCTGAACGCTGTGGCTATGGATTGGGAGGCCGCTGGCATCAACGTGACACCCCGTCTTTTGATCATCCTTCCGGTTCTGATGCTGGGGGCTCCCAACGCGTCACCAGTTTTCGCGCAGTCCCGAGGTGCGTTACCGCTGTCGGCGGGGCAGCCCATCCTTGAGGCTGACGCTGTTCTTTTGGCCTCTGGCTGGAGGCCTTCACCCCAGAATCAGCCCCTCGACTTGGATCATCAGCGTGCCGGTGTTCCGTTGTCCAGCCTGTCGTCGTGCTCAGGAACGGGCCAGGGCTTTTGCCGCTTTGATTACCGGCGTAACGGTCGCCAGCTGTCCGTGGTCACGATCCCTCCTGCCGATCCGTCCTTTCAGGCCACTCAACTCGGCGGTGTGGTGAAGCGCTGGTGGGTTGAAACGGTTAGCAGCCCTTAGCTCGCACCTTGGCTGTTAGCCAAAGGCTGTCGTGAGTCGCACCGTGCCCCAAAGGTCGAACACGCAGAAAATCACTCCGATCACAATGATGTCCCAGGCTTTGTGGCGCAGAGCCCATGGGGCCAAAAATAATTCCGCGATGCCGTGAAGGGCCGTACCGACAGCCACATGCTCAAGAACGAGCAGCCCATGGGCCAGCAGAAATAGGGCGCTTGCGACGCAACGCATCAGCACATCCCAGGATCCGCTCAGGCCTTTCAGCACAAAGTCCCTAAAAGTGTTTGCACCTTAGGCGCGAGCTACGTCAGCTTGAAAAGCCGTCGGTGATGGCCAGTGCACAACGGTGGTTTTCACCTCCCCATCGGCAAACAGTTCAATCAAGTGCCCTCCAGGATGACCGTTGCGGTTCAGAGGTCCTAGTTGCAGAGCAGGAAAGGAACAGAGAGTCGAAGGACAGCCCCATAGGGAGACATCCGGGCGTTGTGGCAGTGACCCCTGCCAGTGCTGGTGCAGGTGGCCAAACACCACTCCCTTCACTTGGGGGGATGCCTGCATCACGGCGATTAAGGCTTCGGAATCGTCGAGCCCAATGCCATCCCAATGCGCATCACCCACTTTAATCGGTGGGTGATGGAGAGCAAGAAGTACCGGTCTGTGGTCTTGCGCCTGGTCCTGCAGCACGTCCTCCAACCAACGTTGCTGGTGGATGCCAATGCGACCGGCGGTCTTGCCACACCAATGGCTGCTGAGCACCACTAGGGCCCACTCAGAAAGCTGAATTACCGCGGGAGCTGATGTAGCGACCCCCCCAAGGGCTGTTCTGAGCCGACCTGGATGATCATGGTTGCCTGGCATCACAGCCACCGGGATGCCAGGCAGAAGCTGGTTGAGGCTTTCACGCAAGAGGGCATAGCCGTTCCAGCTTTCGTCCTGGCAGCAATCGCCGGTGATCAGCAGTAGATCCGGATGTTGCAGAGCGGCATGCTGGAGGGCTGTGTTCCAGTGCCTCAGTGCAGGCCTTCCACGCACTTGTCCGTTTGGATCGCCAACGAGGTGGGGATCACTGAGTTGCACAACCCGAAGGCTCTGGACCACTCTCCGGCGCTCTCATTAATGGGTACTGTTGAGAAGAACGTATCGGATGCTGATGGCAACGGGAACGTCTTCGGCATCGCCTCAAGATCCTCTTCAACGAGGGCTCCATCAGGACGGCCGCAGAATTACGCCCCAGCGGCTGCGCATCCTTGAGCTGTTTGAGCGCATGGGGCCAGGTCGCCACCTCAGTGCTGAAGATGTGCACCAGCAGTTGCTGGACGCTGATTCCAAAGTGTCCTTGGCAACCGTTTACCGCACTCTGCGGTTGTTGGTGGAGATGGGCTTTCTGCAGGAACTCGAGTTAAGTGAAGCGGGCCGACGCTTTGAACTTCTTTGCGGTGACCATCGCGATCACCATCACCTCGTCTGCATTCGCTGCGGGCGCACTGAGGAGTTTGAGAGTGCACCGGTGATTCATGCCGGTAAGTCGGCTGCCGATCAGCATGGGTTTCAGTTGATTGAATCGACTCTCAATGTGAGAGGCGTTTGCCCCGATTGCCGCTGAACTGAGTGTTAGTGCCCTTGTGGGTGATGCTCACATGGCATCCAGAGCTGGCCCATGGCATGAACCCCGTTGCACCCAATCTTCTTTGCGGCAGCTTCGGCTTCTTCCCTGGTGGGGTAGGCCATCAAGTCCCCTGGGCGGATGAATTGGGCGGGTGGTTGGTGGTTCTGATGATTGTGACCTTCTTGCTGGGTTCCGGAGAGGTCAAACAGACCCATGCTTCTGGGACCTGCCGTCCACACCCCCATGGTGTTCACCCCGACCGCCAGCAAACCCATCCCCACCACCGAGAGGTTGATCAGCCCCATGGCGACAACGCCGATGGACACAACCCCCATGGGAACAACTCCGATGCAGACCACTCCCATCGGCACGATCCCGATGGACACGGTTCCAAGCGGAGCAATGCCAATGGCAAAGCTTTTCGGTTTGCTGCCGCAATGGGCAGGTCCAGAGTCCGCGGGAGCGCTCATCCAGCTGAGATGTTTGCGATCGACCCTAGTTGAGGGCACCCCCGCAGCTCGAGCCGTGGCCTGCGGTGCATCCAAAGCAGTGCTCTCCCACAGCGATCGGTTGCTGTTGCAATTGATCCACCTCGATCATCAACAGGTCCTCCAGGGTTTTGACCTGTCCACCACAGGAAAGTCCTAGCTGTTGATTGAAATCACAATCGAAGAGGCGCCCTTGCCAGTTGACACTGAGCAGCGAGCGGCACATCACGGCTTCAAGGTTGTTGCTGCTGAAGGAATCACGCAGAAGCTGCCGGTAACTCTCAAGTTCTCCTCGACGCTCCAAGTCTTTGGCGAAACGTTCGATCGCCATGTTGGTGATCGTGAGCAAATGATTGAAATGGATGCCGTAGTCCTGGAGAAGCGTTTCGCGGTAGTGCTGCTCCAGCTGACTTTGGGATGGTGGCAGGCTCGCACCACCCGGGTTGAAAACCAGATCGAGCGTGAGTCCACTGCTTGGATCTCCGTAGCCCAGAGCGTTCAGTTTGCGTAACCCATCAACACTGCGTTCGAACACTCCGCGGCCGCGTTGGCGATCCACTCGGTCTTCTTCGGTGCAAGGCAGTGAGGCCACCACCCGCACTTGATGCGCTGCCAGAAATTCCGCCAGATCCTCTTGCTCTGGTTCGCTCAAGATCGTGAGGTTGCAGCGATCAATCACTTGAGTGCCCAAGGCGCGGGCGGATGCAACTAAATGACGAAACTGCGGATGGAGTTCTGGTGCGCCTCCGGTGAGATCGAGAACGCCGAGGTGCAAATGCTTCAGCACCTGCGGGATGAGCGCAACATGATTCGCACTCATCATTTCCGTGCGCCAGGGCCCTGCATCCACATGGCAATGGCTGCAGCTTTGATTGCAGCGGTAGCCAAGATTGACCTGCAGGGTTTGCAGGTCAGAGCGAAGCAAGGTTGGGAAAGGACGGTTCAAAGACTTGTCTTGTTGGTGTTCGGCGAGACGGTCAAGCAGCATTCAGACGCTGGATGCATTCTGCGAGATCAAGCCTGAGCTGGTGTTGACAGAGGCAGGCCAACCCACGACATTGTTTGGATTCGAATTGCATTCTGTGCGCCCCGTGGCCAGACGTTGGATTGTTGTGATTGCGGCGGCATCCACCTGTCTTGGCGCGTTGGTTGTTGTTTTCGGTGTGTCCAGATTTGGTTTGGACAGTTTTCCGACCGCAGGTTTGCTGCCTTCAACCAAGCCCATCTCCCCGGTGAAACCCCCATCACGCAGCGAGATTGCTCAGTTCCAGGCTGATCAGGCTGTGGAGCTCGACGTAGGGGATGGCGTGATCCAGACGATCGCTTATTCCAGTGTTGTTCTCGATCCACGCTGGATCGACCTTCACTTCTTTGGCGGCTGGGGCAGGGAATTTGAAGCCAATGCGGACACCGAAGCCCTGCTGTTTTTCACTGGCCCCACCTTTGAAACAGGACATCCGCAAGAACCTTTGGGGATGGTGCTCCATGGGGATCTGAAACTCAGCGATCAGAAGGTTCGTGCCGGTAACCGGGCCGCCGCTGACCAACGGGCATTTATTGCTGTGCGGTACGACGGCACCCTGGACTTCGGTTTTGGCTCACTGACCGAGTCGCTGGATCAGCAGTACCGACTGTTCATTGGTGGTCTGCATGCATTCATGCATCCGCTGGAGTCCACCCCACCGAATTACAAGGGGGTCTACGGAGCGATGACCATGGCCGATGTGCGCATTGTGTATGGCTTGCGTGCTGACGGTCGCTTGGAGGTGGTGGAAACATCGGATGGTGTGTCGTTCCCAGACCTTCAGCGTTTTGTGAAGGCCAAGGGCTTCACCGCTGCGTTTTTGCCGGATCATGCTTCCAAGTCGCGTTTGATCGTTCCCGGCGAGCGGCTTTGGAGTGACGAACAGGCGGTGTGGGTGAGTGGAGGCAAGCCTTCGATTACGGCGATGCCCTTCATGATCAGAGTGGCAGAGCGGCTTCAGCTCTGATCAGTGTCTTCGGCCAGTCGCTGGAACCAGCTCACGTAGTGCTTGGGGCCTCCCTGAATCAGCAGGTCGAACCGCAGTGGATCCTCAGGGTCGCTGATTCCTTGCAGCGTTCCATCGTGCAGGCTTGGTCTGTCGACCTCTCCACCACTGCTATCAACCAACACCACACGGTTGGGAATTTCATAATGCCGTCCCAGCTCCTGGAGCAGTGTCAAGAATCCCCTGTCACTGCCACCACGAAGCCAGCCTTGTCCTTCTGGACAGGGCGTTGACGTGACAGTGTCCCCAACACCGACCAGCAGGGGCATCTGATCGCGGGGAATGTTATGCAGGCAAAGTTCGATCAAATCCTGATGCTTGTCGGGGGCTATGCGGACATTGAAGTCTTCACCCAGTGGTGCCGTACCGGTGCGATTCGCAATATGGCGGTTGATGAGCACCAATAGACCCGCCTCTTTGATGGCTCCCCGCAGCATGAACTGAATGTCTGTGGAGCCCACGTCGCTCGGTTGGGCGAGCTTGAGTCGCTCGTTGCCGTGGTCATCTCGTCCGAGATTGGGGGCCACATGGAGGAAAAAGGACGCGTCCAATCCGTTGGTGGAGGCAAGCGTGAGGAGCTCGTCCATCAGCTCCTGAAGCATGCGTTGCAAGCCTCTTTGCAAAGCCACATCGCTGCGGCAGAGGCTGAATAGACCGTTGAGATTGATGGTGGGCGACACCTGCGTGTCAAGCACGGCCTTGTGTGCTTCCTGTTCGAGGACCTCCTGACTGAGAAACGGCATCAGTGGGGGTAGACGTTGCAGGAGCGCTGACTCCATGCGTTGAGGCAAGGCGGCAAGAAATTGAATTTCCTCTGCCGTCACTCCGGGATGGGATAACTCGCCATAGCGGTCCTGGAGTTGCACGCCACCGGCGGCCAGTCCGGGGAGGTAGAGCCCCTCTTCAGCTGGCTTGCGCGTGTCGCCAAGGGCCTTTTCCACCAAGCGATTGACTCCTCGCTTGCCTTCGTGTTCCCCGTTGGTGAGCACGGCGAATCTCCCTCGCATGGCGGCGACGGCACGCACATAACCTGGTTCAATCCGTCGCGTCAGTGGGTCTTTCACCAGATCCATGCAGACCCCATCGAGGTCCTGCACGATCAACACATCGCTGGCTTCCTTGATTTCCTCCAGCAGTTGGTCTTGGGTGAGTGTGGGCATGGAATGAGGGAGGACGCTTGTGAGCTCTTTCAGGTCTGCATCAGTCTCCCCCCCATGGCACCAAGAGAGCACTGGCACACTGGTGGTCTTCACATCGCAGCGATGGCCGCCCTGCCAGATTTCAATAGTTCAGAGGAGAAGCGGGCCCGATTTGGGAAGGTGTTTGCTCCCAGGGTCGAGAAGCTCATTGAAGATCTCCAGGCGGTTGCCAAAACCGCCAATCTCGAGATCTATGAATTCGATGATGCCCTGATCAAGAAACTGTTTATTGAGCTGGCCCGACGGTTCCGTGCCACAGCCCATCGTTTTGGGATTGAGTTCGAGATCAGTGTTGAGGGTGACCGGGTTGATTGAGGTTCAGCTCGCCACGTTGCTGCAACGGTGAAGCAGGCGCACATCCTGCTCAATCATGAGTTGGTTCAGCGATCGTTGAGGTTGGATCCGGCCGAACGACCGGGCATTTTTCTCTGTAACTCGCGGCAGCCAACCCTCAGGGTTGGCTGCCGACGATCGGTCAGTTGATGTCGAACGGTACATGGACGTTCCAAGAACAATGACAATGAGCCCGAGCCAATCAGCACGCACTCCGTCATAGAGCCAGCCTCACGAGTGTGCTATAGGCAAAGTGTCCTAGTTGTGTCGATGAAGTCTTGCGGCGTTATTGCAATCCCATCGCTTTGTGGTAAGCAGGCCGTTCCTGAACAGAGTTGATCACGGCTTGAACTGTTGGGTAGGGGCTGAGGTCGAGATCGGGGTAAAACACTGGCAGGTAGGCGAGATAGGCCTGAACCGCACAATCGGCCGCCCCCCACTGATTCCCCACCAGCGGACGCTCGGGGTGGAGCCTCGTGTTGAGCTCCCCCATCAAGCGCGGAAAGTCCCGTTCGCGATTGCTGGGGACGAACAGGGCAATGGCCAGGGTGGCATTGGCAAACAGAAGCCACTGACAGGTCAGCGCCCGATCGCTTGCCGACTGAATGTCGTTGCTGTGGCAATCCGCGAGGTGCTGGAGAATGGCTCCGCTTTCGAACAGGGTGAGAGGGCCTCCATCCGGG
>JAYKIX010000103.1:0-2752 GCA_035286005.1 Synechococcus sp.
CAATCAGCCCTATCGATGGACAGGAGGCCATCACTCCTGCACTGATTTTCGATAACAGCAGAGGAGAACCGAAGATGGTCCCCCACAGGTAATTGGCTTCTCCAGCCAAGGGGATTGTGAGCGTTTCCTTTCGATTGGTCTGAATATCAAAGTAATGATCTTGGATGTAATTGCTGTCCAGAGATGGTGGACGGGGGCGAAGGGTCTGCCCAGCACCGCGACCCATGCCTTGATAAGGAACGTAGGCGCGTTTGCTTTTCAGCGTGGCTAAGGCCTTCTGGATTGCCGTCTGGCACGAGACCTGGCTCTGTGGAAGGTGGGAAAAGGTTCCCTGTTGTGCGTTGCTCGACGCTGCCCAGACTTGCGTCAGCACCAAGAAGCAAAGGGTAGTGCAGAAACGCAGGCTCTGAAGCGATGGTGGTCTCATCGTTTGAATTCAAGGGGGAGATGGCTCAGGCGTTGCTTTTGGCCGTGGAAAGCAAGTTAATAGCTATTCTTTAAATGTTTCCACCCCTTGATTGTGCAGCCTGAACTTTTGCTGCTGGGTGCGCATTTCAGGCATTGATGAGAGCTTGAAGTTTGGTGCGAAAGTCCCCTTTCGGCATCCCTCCCTTAAGTTCACCGAGAATCTTGAAGTCTCCCTCTGGATCATTCACCAGTAGGTAGGTGGGCCAACCCATCCCTTCCTTGTTGGGATATTGCGCTAGTAGCAACTTGCGGTATTTCCGATACACCTCTGTGTCTTGAAGCATCACAGAAACGAAGTCGCAGCCAAGTTCAGTGGCAACGGCGGCGTCGTAATGGCTCATGCGATGGCAGGTTCCGCAATCTTCCGAGCTGAACTTGAGCAGATGCATTGCCATCACCAATTGTGAATCAACGCTAGCTCGACCGTTGCAGGAATTGAGTGGATTGCCATCACTGGTTGGATCGCAGATCGCATGGGGAGTGGTTCAGTCTTGGAGGTCTTTCACCAAAGTTCTTTGGTTCGCGGCGATGGGCAGCCTGCGTCATCAGATCTGAGCTCGCTGTCACAAGCGGTGACAAGCGGCCTGACTCCCCTCTTGCCTGGGAGCGCCATCGATCATGCGGGGTTCAATGGTCAGCGACAAAGGCATCTCAGCTTCGCTGTTCTCTCAAGTTCAGACGTCACGACGCCAAGCGGGTTGCAGCGAGCACCTGATTCGAACCACTCCGGGTGGTGGTGGCCTGTCTGCCACGTGGACGTTGCCCCATGGCTTCCTGCTGGATGGCACGGCTCTGGGTGTGGATTTGGTCAATCTCAAGCTTCGCGTTGAGAGGCGTTGATCCGATCAATCGGAATGGCTGCATGGTGTTGAGCGATGAGAAAGGCACTGGGCTTCAATCGTCGATAGCTGGTGTTTGCTCTGAGCCTGCGTGTGTGCTGCTGAGGAGGTGAACAACGATTTCGCTAAGGGGATGGGGAGGGGAGTGCTTTTGAGAGCGCGTCCGTTTGGGATGGGCTGAGCCCTTGCTGGCGGATCACCCAGTTGGTGGCAGCTTTCTGGGTCTGCCAGGCCTGCAGCAATTGTTTAGCCACTTGCCGCAGTTGCGCTGGGTCGCTGGTGGCATCGAGGGCCCGATTGAATTGCTCCAGGTGAAACTGTTGCTCGGTGGTGAGTTCGATTCCCGACGACATGGTTGCCTTCAGTGGATGCCGTGAAGGTATCGGCATGAACCATGGCGGTTGTAGCGATCTCTACCGCTGAAGGCCTGTGTCAGTGTTTCAAGTTGTGAGTGAGGTCTCGTCTCTTCGGTGTTGTGTGCAGATTGAGACAATGCATTCCTGCGTTCGATGCGACTGACATGGGCCCAACACCTTCAGGCAGCACGCACGTTTGAGCTGCATGGTGAAGCTGATCTCCCTACCAGTTTGTGTTTGCTGGGGATGGCGTTGTTGATGCTTTCCGAAGACCTCTTGGAACTAGAGATGCATCACAGTTGCGTTGGCTCCGAGCGTTGAACATCACTCATCCCACCGTTGAGTAGTGCCGCGCTGGAGTTTTGCAAGCACAACGGCTGGTGCGGGTCCCTCTCGTTGCCTTGAGGATTGTCGCCAGCACCATGGCGTTCGTGGTGTTGTGGCGGTCTGACTTGTTGGGTGCCTTCAGCGCTTCGCTGGCATGGATGCTGTTTGTTCTGGTGGAGCGCCGGCGGGTTGCTGCTGAGGTTGAGGGTTTCCCCGACTGCTCGTCGGACTCCACTGGTGGATAGGCACAAAAAAGCCCCAGGTGATCCTGGGGCCATCGTGATGCGTGCAGCTTGAATTCAGATGCTGTAGCGAATGCCGCGATAGCGGAGCTCGGTGGGCTTCTGAGGCTTCAGGGCCGCGTGATGGGCGTCGATGTATTCGACGCCGCGATAGGCCTTGGCCATCAGCCGCTGAGCTTCGCTCAGGGCTGCTTGCTTGCGCATGTGCTTGCGGGTGAGTTCGAGGGTGTTCATGTGTGAACTCCACAGTGTCCACGTCCCCGTTGCATGGCGTGGATCGAGCTGCAGCCCCAGCGAAGGGGCCCAACGTGGCTTCAGTATAACCATTTCTGTAGTGGTTGCTACTAAAACGCGGATTGGTGTGGTCATGTGGCCCCCTCTGCTTGCCGATGGCCTGCGCGATCCTCGGGGGGCTTTGCTGAGGCGCGATGTGTGGCCGTTTTTCCCTTCAGTGTTCTGCGGAGCAGTTGCCTCTGCCTCTGCAGGCGGTGCTGCCTGAAGTTCATCGGCGTCACTACAG
>JAYKIX010000104.1:0-13966 GCA_035286005.1 Synechococcus sp.
TGTAGCAGAAGATGCCGATCAGGAAGTGGAAGACAACGAGCTGGTAAGGACCGCCGTTGTAGAGCCACTCATCGAGGGAGGCCGCTTCCCAGATGGGATAGAAGTGCAGGCCGATGGCGTTGGAGGAGGGAACAACAGCACCAGAGATGATGTTGTTGCCGTAGATCAAAGAGCCGGCGACGGGCTCACGGATGCCGTCGATATCAACCGCAGGAGCCGCGATAAACGCAACAATGAAGCAAATGGTGGCGGCCAGCAGACAGGGAATCATCAGCACACCGAACCAACCCACATAAATGCGGTTGTTGGTGTTGGTGACCCACTGACAGAAATTGTCCCAGTTACTGGAGCGACCGCTGCGAATGGCAGTAGCCATGACAAAACAAGGAGTAAGGAATCTGCCCTACATGCCTCGAAAGACACCAAGACAGAACTCAAGACTATGGAGACAACTTGATTTGTCCTGAAATCTTAAAAAGTTCGAGTCATTGCGCAAATTGCCTTCATGAAGCACTTCATCAAGTCTTCATGAAGCTGCGTCAATCACGCCGGTGTGGCGAGTCCCTGGTCCTGGGCCCAGCGTGCAGCCTGCTGGAAGAATCCCTGCCAATCGAGGCGTTCACGTTCAGCGGCCTTCGCCACCAGCAGAGGAGCCTGCTGTTTGAGCAACTCCAGATCCGGCTGCGCAACACCCGCATTCAAGGCCAACCAATCGGCCATCGAGGCACCCACCACCCGGGTGAGATAGGCAGCGCTGAGGGCCTGCATCACTCCAGAGGCCAACCAGGCACTGCCGTCGATCTTCGCCAGACCGAGCAGGGCCTTGCCACTCCACTCCACAACGCCCTGCGCCAGGGCGGCCCCAGCCAGGTGTTTGGCCGCCACCTGGAGGACATCGGGGGTGCAACGACAGCCCCAGATCACACCCATCTCCTTGAGCATCAAGCCATTCCCCACAGCCAAAGCCAATAGGTCGGTGCTCGGCAACGGCGAGGCCACGACTGCCCCAGCCACGATCCATTGACTCCGCTGCAGAAGGCCACGGAAGCGATCCCGACGCAGGCACTCCAGCTCGGCCTGCCACTGTCGATGAAGCGCCTCGATCAGGCGTTGCCGGGTCAGATCACGACCCTGCTGCGGTTGCAGTAACAGCTGCCGGATCGGTGTCAAAGCAGGTCTGAGCTGCTCATCGCTGCCGTCCCACACCAGGAGACGCTGGTGCCAACGGTCTGGCAACTGCGTGATCAGGGCCCGATGGGCAGCCTCCCAGTCACCAGAGAGCTGGCGCTGATTCACCACCAGCCAAGCGGGCTGACGTTCAGGCACCTGCTGAAGACGCAGCAAATCCGAGGCACGCAGCGGCAACGGAAGAACAAAGAGAAGCGCATCCTGCTCCTGAAGCGCCTCTGGCCAGGCCCAGGTGTCACTCACGCTGGGAAGGGTGTGACCCACGCAAAGGCTGAGGGCATGGTGGCCACTCAGGGATTGCTGAAGAAGATCGGATGAAGGGAGCATCACGCCCTCGGACCCCACCACACCAACACTGAGGGGTTCGCGGTGATCGATCAGGCGATCGAGGGCTTCCTGACGCTGCTGGCGGGTGGGTGGTGTGCCGGTCTGTGCTTCCAGATCATCGAACTGATCCAACACGGCATCACAGCGCTTCAGCCAGCCCTGGACCGAGGAAGGGCTCTTGAAACCAGGGGGCTGGGAAGGACGACTCAGCCACCACAAGCCCCCGCCGACAGCAATCAAGCCGAAACCGCCGCCAGGCACATGCAACAGGTCGGCCAGTGCCCACTGGGTCACCACAAGACCGGCCCCGACGATCGCGACTGAACGCAGCACCTTCGGTTGCTCAATCAGGGAGCCGAGTGACGGCACCGGAAGCATGCGGAGAGGAAGAAGTTGCGGCCTTCCTAGCTCACCCTGAAGAAGCACACCAGGGATCCATGATCTGGAAAGGCAGAGAGCAATCCGCCCCTCCCACGCAGACGACCGAGCGTTCTCTCCATAACGTGACGTTGTCAGTGCAGTGCCGCATGGCCAGCGACCGCGCCGCAACCGATCGTCGCCAAGAGGTGCAGAAGGTTCTGCTCACGGCCCTGATGCTCAATCTGGCCATGACCGGCCTGAAACTGCTGATCGGTCTGATCAGTGGGTCGCTTGCGGTGATCGCCGATGCGATGCACAGCGCCACCGATGCCCTCTCCAGTCTGATGGGGCTGATCACGAACGGATTATCCGATCCACGGCCTGACCGTGACCACCCTTATGGCCACGACAAATACGAGGGCATCGGAGCCCTGGCGATTGCGGGTTTCATTCTGTTTACGGCCCTCGAAATCCTGATCAAAGGGGGAGAGCGACTGCTTCAGGGCATTCCCCCGCTGCGCATCACGGGCCAGGAACTGTCGCTGCTGCTTCTGGTGCTGGGGTTCAATCTGGCCCTTGCTCTCTATGAACGACGGGAAGGGAAGCGGCTCCAGAGCCAATTGCTTCTAGCCGATGCCAAACACACCACCAGTGACATCTGGACCACCGTGATCGTCTTGGTGGGCCTGGCGGGAGCCAGGTTATTCCACCAAAATTGGCTTGACGTGGCGTTGGCTGCACCGCTCGCGATCTTGCTGATTCGTGTCTGCTGGGACGTGGTGCGAACCAACCTTCCCTGGCTTGTCGATCACATAGCGATCGCCCCTGAGGCCATCCATGAACAGGCGATGGGCGTTCCCGGAGTTCTCAACTGCCATGACATCGCCAGCCGTGGCGTCTTGGGACAAAGGGTTTTCATCGACATGCACATGGTGGTTGACACCGACGATCTCCCCACCGCGCACAGCATCACTGAACATGTCGAGGAACGCCTGGAACGACGCTTCGGGCCCGTTCGTTGCACCATCCACCTCGAACCCAAGGACTACGCAGAGCAGGCCATCACCTTCCGAGGAGCCCATGGCTGACTGGGCCGGTCGTCAGGGCGGCGCCACAGGGGCCCGTTTCGACCCCGGTGATGCGTCACACTTGCGCCTGACTGCAGGCCCCGGGCCATGACTGATTCCTACGGAGATCCCCAACAATTCGGGGGACAGGGTGATGGCAAACGGGAGGGTGGCCGTGATGGCGCCCGTCGCCGTGGGCCCGGCAACCGTGAAGGCGGTGGCTTCCGCATTCGTCTGAGCGACAACGAAATGCGCTCGGCACGGGCGCTTCAAGAAGCCTTCAATCTGCGATCCACCGTTGCAGTGCTTGGCTTCGCTGTGCGCAGCCTTGGTCAGATGCTTGAAGATGGCCAGCTGGATGCTCTGGTTGAGCAGCAACGTTCACAGGCTCCCCGTAGTGGTGGCCGTCGCAGCGAAGGCGGTGGGAGAACCGCTTCGCGATCGGAAGCACCTCGCGGCAACCGACCTGACCCCTTTGCCCGCCCCAGCAAGCCCCAAGCCGCTCCTGAAGAGGTGAGCGAGCCTGATCAAGCAGACGAGGCTCCTGCATCCGTTGACGATGCTGCGGCATCTGAAGGCAGTGCCGCTGACGCCAGCAGTGAAGCTTCTGCCGACACCACCGACGGGCAGGACTGAATCCATGGCCCAGTCGCGGGTTCTTTCAGGCGTCCAGCCCACCGGTGCCCTCCATTTGGGCAACTGGCTAGGTGCCATCCGCAACTGGGTGGATCTCCAGCACAACCACGACACCTTTGTCTGTGTCGTGGATCTGCACGCCATCACGGTTCCCCATGACCCGAAACGCCTGGCTGAGGACACCCTCAGCACGGCGGCGCTCTATCTGGCCTGTGGCATTGACCCACAGAAGAGCACGGTGTTTGTGCAAAGCCACGTACCGGCCCATGCCGAGCTCTGCTGGCTGCTGAACTGCGTCACCCCGCTCAACTGGCTGGAGCGAATGATCCAGTTCAAGGAAAAAGCAGTCAAGCAGGGCGACAACGTGTCCGTCGGCTTGCTGGATTACCCCGTGCTGATGGCGGCCGACATCCTGCTGTATGACGCCGACCTCGTGCCGGTGGGGGAAGACCAGAAACAACACCTGGAATTGGCACGCGACATTGCTCAGCAGCGCATCAATGCGCGCTTTGGCAGCGAGGAGTCACCGATGCTGAAGGTGCCCAAACCCCTGATCCTCAAAGAGGGAGCCCGGGTCATGAGCCTCACGGACGGTCGCAACAAAATGAGCAAAAGCGATCCGAACGAAGGCAGTCGCATCACCCTTCTGGATCCACCGGAGCTGATCACCAAGAAGATCAAACGTGCCAAAACCGACCCCGAGATGGGCTTGGAGTTTGGCAATCCCGATCGACCGGAAACCGACAACCTGCTTGGTCTTTACGCCATCCTCAGCGGCAAGGGCCGGGAAGCTGCAGCCAAAGAATGCGCAGACATGGGCTGGGGCAAGTTCAAACCTCTGCTGGCCGAGAGCACCGTTGCGGCACTGGAGCCCATTCAGGCTCGCTACCTCGAGCTGATGGCGGATCGTGGCGAACTTGACCGTGTTCTCGCTGAAGGCCGCGACCGCGCCAATGCCGTGGCCTCCTGCACCGTGGACCGCGTCCGCAGCAGCCTCGGCTTCCTGACTCCCCCCTGACATCCGCCGGGCCACGAGCCAAAGCAGCTAATCATTTACCAAGCCTTACAAAAGCTCTCCTGATCATTAAATCTTTCTGGGGATTGCCCTTGACTGAGGTGGCCACATCGCCAGACCCCTGTGTCGCAGCAAGGGTCTTTTGTGTCTCACATGCAATCGCCTGACTTGGTGAAGTACGACTGCATACGGTGAGGCCCACGTCAAGGGCGGTCGGGCAGGCCTCGCGTCTTCCCGGCTCCGGTGGTCAGGGTGGTGAACCCTTGACCCAACTGCATGCCTATTGCTCCAAGACCTTGGTTTGCAAGCGTTCTCTCCGGCACCGCCCCAACAGCTTCACGCCTGAAGGTACTGGCCGTTGCAGGAGTGGTCGGCACCGCAATGGTGACGGGCCAGGCCCTTCATGCTGAGCGTTCCATAGAAAAGGTGGAGCAAAGCAATGTGGTGGACACCCTGCTGCGGGCTGATCAGCAGAGCCACAGCTTGATAGGGGATGGTGGCGTTTACAAGATCACGCCCGAACGCAGGGCTCTTCTGAACACCATCCGCTATGCGGAGGGCACCTGGAAGAACGGACGCGACAAGGGTTACACAACTTTGTATGGCGGCGGACAATTTGCTGATCTTTCCCGTCACCCGGAACGGGTGATCGTGAAGCGCTATGCCAGCGCTGCGGCAGGTGCTTATCAGTTCTTGCCAAGCACCTGGAAACAAGTGGCTCAAGAGTTGAATCTCTCCAGCTTTCAACCCAAACATCAAGATCAGGCCGCATTGCGCCTGATCGAGCGGCGAGGCGCTCTGCAAGAAGTCGATCGCCATGGCCTCACGAAAACTGCCATGCATCGTCTGGCTCCAGAGTGGGCGTCCTTCCCCACCCACGCAGGCAGCAGCGCCTACGGCCAACCGGTGAAAACCCACGCCGAGCTGGCGAAGTTCTACAGCGACAATCTCCGCCAGATTCGCCAGCGCACCTGATCGCCTACGACTCTCAGCGAGCCGCCTGTGAAATCCGGGCGGCGAGAGCCCAGACCTCCGTCACCAGCTGATGCCATGGAGCCATGGCTTCCATCGACACCGCCATGGCCTGAGGCGAGGCCTGCACGAGGGCACGGGTCGCGGCGATGGCTTTACGCCCCTCCTCCAGCCTGGCCGCCATGGCCTGGCGCTGGTCAGGTGCCATCACAAGATCGGGGCAAACCGCCAACAACTCCTCGCCACGGTTAAACCAGTGGGAGAAATCGTTGAGCAACGAGTCGAGCAGGCTCTCGAGCAAGGCATCCGCCTGCTCATCCCGTGGATGATCGCCGGCACTTGATGGGGTCGCGTTCATAGGGCTGCAGGACACGCTCATAGGATGACGGTTGATGTGCGTGAACCGGTGAGCAGCACTGCAGTGACCGTCCCTGCCCCGATCGAGACGGTGGTGCTGCCGAAAACCAGCGAAAGCGAGACCCTTCTGCGCATCCGTCACTCCATGAGCCACGTGATGGCCATGGCCGTGCAGAAGCTCTTTCCCCAGGCCCAGGTAACCATCGGCCCATGGACGGAAAGCGGGTTCTACTACGACTTCGATAGCCCTGATCCCTTTACGGAGGCCGATCTCAAGGCCATCAAGAAGGAGATGATCAAGATCATCAACCGCAAGCTCCCCCTCGAGCGCATCGAGGTGACCCGCTCCGAAGCCGAGGCCAAGATCAAGGCCCAAAACGAGCCCTACAAGCTGGAGATCCTCGCGGGGATCCAGGAGCCCATCAGCCTCTACACCCTGGGCGATGACTGGTGGGACCTGTGTGCAGGGCCCCACGTGGCCAACACCAACGAACTCAATCCCAAGGCCTTTGAGTTGGAGAGCGTTGCCGGTGCCTACTGGCGTGGTGATGAAAACAATGCCCAACTTCAGCGTATCTACGGCACAGCCTGGGAGACCCCGGAGCAACTCGCTGAGCACAAACGCCGCAAGGAAGAAGCCCTTCGCCGGGACCACCGCCGCATCGGCACAGACCTCGACCTGTTTTCCATTGAGGACGAAGCCGGTGCCGGCCTGGTGTTCTGGCACCCCCGTGGGGCGCGAATGCGCCTCCTGATCGAAGACTTCTGGCGCGAAGCCCATTTCGAAGGGGGATACGAACTCCTCTACACACCCCATGTGGCTGACATCAGCCTCTGGAAAACTTCAGGCCATCTCGACTTTTACAGCGAGAGCATGTTTGGCCCAATGGTGGTGGACGAGCGGGAATACCAGCTCAAGCCGATGAACTGCCCATTCCATGTGCTCACTTACGCGAGCAAGCTGCGCAGCTATCGGGAACTGCCCATCCGCTGGGCTGAACTCGGAACTGTCTATCGCTACGAACGCCCTGGTGTGATGCATGGCCTGATGCGAGTACGGGGCTTCACCCAGGACGATGCCCACGTGTTCTGCCTCCCGGAACAAATCAGTGATGAGATTCTCCGCATCCTCAATCTCACGGAAAGGATTCTCTCCACGTTTGATTTCCGGAATTACGAAATCAACCTCTCGACCCGTCCCGAGAAATCCATTGGTGACGATGCGGTCTGGGACCTGGCCACACAGGGCCTGATCGAAGCCCTGAATCGCAAGGGCTGGGCTTACAAGGTGGACGAAGGGGGCGGCGCCTTCTACGGACCCAAGATCGACCTCAAGATCGAAGACGCCATAGGCCGGATGTGGCAATGCTCCACCATTCAGCTCGACTTCAACCTGCCGGAGCGCTTCAAGCTCGACTACGTCGCTGCCGACAGCACCAAGAAGCGCCCGATCATGATCCACCGCGCCATTTTTGGTTCGTTGGAACGATTCTTCGGGATCATGACCGAGAACTACGCCGGCGACTTCCCCTTCTGGCTAGCCCCGGAACAGATTCGACTCCTCCCGGTCACCGACGAGGTGCACGAGTACGCCGATTCGCTCTGCCAGCAGTTGAATGCTGCAGGTGTGCGTGCCTCAGTGGATCGAAGTGGGGACCGACTGGGCAAGCTGATTCGCACCGGTGAAAAGATGAAAATCCCTGTGCTCGCCGTGATCGGTGCCAAAGAAGCCGAGCAGGCTGCAGCAAGCCTGCGCAGCCGCCGCGATGGCGACCTTGGCCTGATTCAGGCCGAAACGCTGATCGGCGCGGCTCGTGAAGCCAACCAAGAGCGCAGCGCAAGCCTTTCCCTATGACCGAATGACCGACTCCAGCATCAACACCCTGTCCGATTTTGGAAGCCTGCGCTCCTCGCCAGCTCTCGACGCTGACCAGCGCAACGCCCTGAAGCTCGAACTTCAAACCAGCATGGCTCGTTTTGACTGGTTCACCGTTGGGGTGATGGCGCCCTCCAGCCAGTCGGCCCTGGCGGCCTTGCGGGACTTGGAGCAATCGCTTGGCTGGGACGCCATGGTTATCGAAGAACCGGTCAGCGAGCAGGGCCCTGTCTTCCTGAAGGCCAATCAATCCAGCGGTCTGATTCGCATCCGAATTGAACACGGCCTGGGAGAAGGTCTCCTGATCAGCGGCCATAGCCATGCACCAGAGCAAGCCGGCACCACTTGGGGGCCACTACCTCTCGATTTCTTTCGTTAACTCTGCCTTGATCGCTTGCGGTTTCCAGAACCGACAAGCAGCCTGAAGGGCACCCACACAGGAGACCAGGGGATGGCGCAGAACACCTATCTGGCTGGCGACTTGGGTGGCACCAAAACGCTGCTCTCGGTTTACGGCGAACGGAACGGACTGCTCCAACCTCTGGTCACCCAGCGCTATCTCTCGGGCGAATGGGGCTGCCTTGAAGACATGCTGCAGCACTTTCTGCAGGAGGTGCCATCGGAACTACCCCAGCCAGTCACCAGCTGCATTGCCGTGGCCGGTCCTGTGAAGAACGGGACCGCCAAGCTCACGAACCTTCCGTGGACCATGAGTGAAGAGGCCCTTGGCTCAGCAACGGGGCTTCAACGGCTGGAACTTGTGAATGACTTTGCTGTGCTGATTCATGGCCTACCCCATTTCGATCAGCGTCAACAGGTGAGCTTGCAAGGGCAAAAGCCTGGACCACTTGCCTCTGGTCCGGTGGCCATCCTCGGGGCCGGAACGGGCCTGGGTATGGCCCGGGGGATACCGGATGCAGGTGGTTGGGTGGCCTTATCCAGCGAGGGCGGACATCGCGAGTTTGCTCCGCGCACAGACGATGAGTGGCATCTGGCCAACTGGCTAAAGGCTGACCTCGACCTCGATCGCCTCTCGATCGAGAGGATTGTTAGCGGCACCGGCCTCGGTCACGTGATGCGTTGGCGACTGCAACGGGGCGATGCAGCGGGACATCCCTTACGACAGGCCGCTGATGCCTGGCGAACGAAACCCGTCGATGCCGAGGGCTATCAAGATCTACCAGCTCAGGTGGGACAGGCCGCCCAGAACGGGGATGCTGTTGCCCGTAACGCCCTCGATCTCTGGCTTGGTGCCTATGGCTCAGCCGCTGGGGACCTGGCTCTCCAGGAGCTCTGCACCGGAGGGCTTTGGATCGGTGGTGGAACAGCCGCCAAACAACTCAAGGGCCTGCAATCGGCCACCTTCCTCGAGCCGCTGCGACGAAAAGGACGTTTCCGCCCCTTCCTCGAAGGACTCTCCGTGCAGGCTGTGATCGATCCCAACGCGGGACTGTTCAGTGCAGCCTGCCGCGCCCGCGATCTAACAACGGCGATCGCAGCATCCTGAGCACTGTTCCAACAGAAGAGCAGGCTGCGACCTCTCAGGTGAGACACTGTCTAGAACGGGACAGCAGGGATGGTGCAACCGCGCATCGGCCAGTCGGTGGTTGTTGATGTTCCTGCCACCACCGCCAATATCGGCCCTGGCTTCGACTGCCTTGGCGCGGCCCTTGATCTGAACAACCGGTTCACAATGCGCCGGATCGAGGGTGATGGCGAGCGCTTCGAGCTGATCATTGAAGGCCAAGAGGGGAACCACTTACGAGGTGGCCGCGACAACCTCGTCTATCGCGCAGCCCAACGGGTCTGGAAAGCCGCAGGTGAGGAACCCGTTGCCCTTGAAGCCCGTGTGCGACTGGCAGTGCCTCCGGCAAGGGGCCTTGGCAGCAGTGCCACGGCGATCGTGGCCGGCCTCGTGGGCGCCAACGCTCTGGTGGGAGAGCCCCTCAGCCGCGAAAAACTTCTTGAACTCGCCATTGATATCGAAGGGCATCCCGACAACGTGGTGCCGTCCCTCCTGGGCGGCTTGTGCATGACTGCCAAAGCCGCGTCCCAGCGCTGGCGGGTGGTGCGCTGTGAATGGGTGCCGGCAGTGAAAGCCGTTGTGGCGATCCCATCCATCCGCCTGAGCACCAGCGAAGCTCGCCGGGCCATGCCTAAAGCCATCCCAGTCGGTGATGCCGTCGTCAACCTTGGTGCCCTCACCCTGCTGCTCCAAGGCCTTCGGACTGGAAACGGCGATTTGATCTCAGACGGGATGCACGATCGCCTGCACGAGCCCTATCGCTGGCGTCTAATCAAAGGCGGCCAGGAGGTGCGTGAAGCAGCCCTGAAGGCTGGCGCCTGGGGATGTGCCATCAGCGGAGCCGGTCCAAGCATCCTGGCTCTGTGCTCAGAAGACAAAGGTCCGGCGGTGAGTCAGGCCATGGTGCGCGCCTGGGAGGCCGCCGGCGTGGCCAGCAGGGCCCCTCTGCTCAATCTTCAGACCACCGGGAGCCACTGGCAGCCCGTGGGCACTGAGTAGTTCTACTCAGTTCAAGGCGAGCCCCTGATAAGTTCGACTACAACTCGATGAACGCCATGGACGCCAATCTGCCGCTGATTGCTGCGTCCGGCGAAGCATTCCCTTGGTTGTCAGTGATTGTGCTGCTGCCGGCGGCAGCAGCGTTGTTGATGCCGCTGCTCCCCGGCGACGAGAGCACTCCTTCCCCCTGGCCACGCAATCTGGCCCTTGGTGTGCTGGCGGTCGATTTCGCCTTGATGCTGTTGGCCTTCAGCCAGCATTTCGATCCGCAGGATTCCTCCCTCCAGCTGGTGGAACGGCTGAGCTGGGTTCCCGCGATCGGACTCGAGTGGTCCGTCGGAGCCGACGGCCTCTCCATGCCATTGGTGGTGCTGAGCGGTCTGGTGACGATGCTCTCCGTGGCCGCCAGCTGGAAGGTTCAACACAAAGCCAAGCTCTATTTCGGCCTGCTGCTCCTTCAGGCAGCGGCCCAGGCCCTGGTGTTTCTCTCCCAGGATTTCCTGCTCTTCTTCCTGGCCTGGGAACTTGAATTGGTCCCGGTGTATCTGCTGATTGCCATCTGGGGCGGTCAGAACCGCCAATACGCGGCCACCAAGTTCATCCTCTACACAGCACTGGCCTCGTTATTGATCCTGATCAGCGGACTGGCCTTGGCCCTCTCCGGTGATCAATTCACCCTCAACCTCAGCGAACTAGCGGCCCGGTCCCCCGGTGGCACGTTTGGCCTGCTCTGTTATCTGGGCTTCCTGGTGGGCTTCGGCGTGAAACTGCCGATGTTCCCGTTGCACACCTGGCTCCCTGACGCCCACGGCGAAGCCAATGCTCCGGTCTCGATGCTGCTGGCCGGTGTGCTCCTGAAGATGGGTGGCTATGCCCTGCTGCGTTTCAACGTGCAGATGCTGCCGGATGCCCACCTAGTGCTGGCTCCTGCCCTGATTGTGCTTGGCATCGTGAACATCATCTACGGGGCTCTGAATGCGTTTGCCCAAGACAACGTCAAGCGGCGCATTGCCTGCAGCTCCGTAAGCCACATGGGCTTCGTGCTGGTCGGGATCGGCGCCATCGACGCCCTCAGCATCAGTGGCGCCATGCTCCAGATGATCAGCCACGGGCTCATTGCCGCCGCCATGTTCTTTGTGACGGGCAGCTTTTACGAGCGCACCAAAACCCTGTCGATCCCCAATATGGGCGGCCTGGCCAAGGTGCTACCGATCACCTTCGCCTTCTTCCTGGCCAGCTCCCTTGCCTCCCTCGCCCTGCCGGGCATGAGTGGCTTCATCAGTGAGATCACCATCTTCCTCGGGGTGACCAGTCAGACCGATTTCACCACTGGCTTCCGCGTGATCACCATCGTGGCCGCGGCCATTGGCCTGGTGCTCACCCCCATCTATCTGCTCTCGATGTGCCGCCGAGTGTTCTTCGGCCCCAGGATTCCGGCCCTTGCCTTCGTGGGCGACATGAACCCCCGTGAGTTGGTGATCGGCCTCACACTCCTGGTTCCCACCCTCACCATCGGTGTTTGGCCACGGGTCGCGATGGATGTCTACGAGGCTTCTACAGACGCTCTCGCCAACACGCTCTCAACCCATAGCCTGATCGCACTTCACAATCTTCTGCCCCTGGGCTGAAGCGAGACGGCATGACCACCAGCAGCCGGCCGGCCCTGCTCAAGGGCCGTGGCCTCCCCGAGTACGCGGCCATCACCCCCGATCAGGTGAGTGCCGAGATACCAGGCCTGCTGAAAGCGCTGGAGACCGACTTCGCGGCCCTCGAGCAGCAACTGCAAGACCAGCTCAACCAGGGACAAACCCTGGATTGGGAAGCAGTGATGCCACCGCTCCAAACAATCGGCGAGCGCCTGCGCTGGAGCTGGGGCGTAGTCAGCCACCTCAACGCTGTTTGCAACTCTCCCGAATTGCGCGAAGCCCACGCGAGCCAGCAGCCGGAAGTTGTTCGTTTCAGCAACCGACTGGGCCAGAGCGCAGTGCTGCATCAAGCTCTGGAACAGCTCCGCGACCAGTGCGGCGAGACCCTCGATGCCTCCCAGCGTCGGATTCTCGATGCCGAGCTGTTGTCGATGCAGCAACGCGGCGTGGGACTACAAGGCGAAGCGCAAACGGCCTTCAACCAGGCCAGCGAACAACTGGCGAGGCTCTCTACCACCTACAGCAATCACGTGTTAGATGCCACCCAGGCCTGGAGCCTGGTGCTGCACAACCCTGAAGAGGTGGCGGGGCTGCCTGCCCGGGCGCTCGACACCCTGGCGTCAGCAGCGCGCGATGCCGGAGACCGCCATCAGAACGGCCAAGAGGCCACTGGCGAAGAGGGCCCCTGGCGGCTGGGGCTCGACATGCCCCGCTACATCCCTTTCATCACCCATGCCGACAATCGCCAGCTGCGAGAAAAGGTGTATCGCGCCCATGTGGGCAGGGCCAGCAGCGGCGACCTCGACAACACCCCACTGATTAAATCCATCCTGCGTCTGCGTGGTGAACAGGCCGGCCGACTGGGCTACACCCATTGGGCCGAGCTGAGCCTGGCCAGCAAGATGGCCGATGACGTCAATGCCGTTGAGGCCCTTCTGGAGGAGCTGAGGGCTGCAGCCAAGCCTGCAGCCGAGCGGGAGATTTCAGCACTGCGAGACTGTGCCCAACGCCACCAGGCACCTGAGGCCGAGGATCTCCAGCCCTGGGATGTGACCTACTGGGCCGAAAAACTGCGTCAGGAGGAGTTCGATCTCAATCAGGAAGCGCTGCGTCCCTGGTTCCCTCTTCCTCAGGTGCTGGATGGTCTCTTTGGCCTGTGTTCCCGGCTGTTCGGCATCACCATTCAGGCCGCAGATGGTGAGGCACCCGTGTGGCATCCGGATGTGCGCTTCTTCAGAGTCAGCGACCGCGATGGCACCCCCTTGGCGGCCTTCTACCTCGACCCCTACAGCAGACCGGCCAGCAAGCGCGGTGGCGCCTGGATGGACGAGTGCCTGAATCGCTCACGCGGTGACGATGGATCGATGATCCTGCCGGTGGCCTATCTGATCTGCAACCAGACGCCTCCGACTGACACGGCTCCCAGCCTGATGAGCTTCGAAGAGGTGGAAACCCTCTTCCATGAGTTCGGCCATGGCCTCCAGCACATGCTGACCACCGTCAATTACCCCCAGGCCGCAGGCATCAACAACGTCGAATGGGATGCAGTGGAACTTCCCTCCCAGTTCATGGAGAACTGGTGCCTCGATCGTTCAACCCTGATGGGAATAGCGCGCCACTGGCAAACCGGTGAACCCCTGCCGGAAGCCGACTTCCAGAAACTGCTGCGGGCCCGCACCTTCATGTCCGGTTGCGCCACGCTCCGACAGGTTCACTTCGCACTCACCGATCTGCGTCTGCACAGTCAGTGGACTCCAGAATTGGGGATCAGCCCTGATGCCCTGCGGCGCGAACTCGCTCCCAGCACCACGGTGATCCCACCGATCGCAGAGGATCACTTCCTCTGTGCCTTCAGCCACATCTTTGCCGGCGGCTATTCCGCTGGCTATTACTCCTACAAATGGGCCGAGGTGCTCAGCGCGGACGCCTTCGCCGCCTTTGAAGAGGTGGGCCTGGATCAGGAGGAGCAAGTGCAAGCGACCGGCCAGCGTTTCCGCG
>JAYKIX010000105.1:0-16279 GCA_035286005.1 Synechococcus sp.
GGCTATTCCGCTGGCTATTACTCCTACAAATGGGCCGAGGTGCTCAGCGCGGACGCCTTCGCCGCCTTTGAAGAGGTGGGCCTGGATCAGGAGGAGCAAGTGCAAGCGACCGGCCAGCGTTTCCGCGACACCGTTCTCAGCCTCGGAGGCAGCCGTTCGCCAGCGGAGATCTACCAGGCCTTTCGTGGGAGAGCCGCGAGCACTGAAGCGCTGATTCGCCATTCAGGGCTAGTCGCAACGGCCGCATGAGGGATCGAAAGGCCTGATCCCCACGACTTAGCACCCTTGCTGGATCGCTGTTAAGACTCGAGGGTGGCCAGCAACAGAGCAAGGGCCCGTGGATGACGCATCAGTTGCCGATGGGTTATCACAGGCACGGGCTGTCGTGGCCCCACTGGCAGAACGGCCTGCCAGCCGGGCAGCACGGTTAGATCCCAACGGCAGTACAGGCTGATGCACTCCACGGGTTGCAGAAGCGAGAGATCAGCATTGAGGCAATCGAGTAGGGCACTGCCCCGCTTCATGTCGGCAATACCAGCAAAAGGCCAGCGGGGCACGCACTGGGCGGTGAAGGTGCCCTGGTGCGGACTCCCCACGCTGATGAAACGGCGACAGCGGCTAGCCCCTCTCCACTCCTGAAGCCAAATCCGACTGATCACGCCCCCCATGGAAAAGCCCAAGATGTCGATCTCTTGGTCTCCCCAGCGCGCCTGAATCTGTTGATCAAGTTGACGCGCCAAGTTGCGCAGAGGAACAGCTCCAAAACGATGGGGCAGATGCGGTGCCAGGCATGCTCGCTGTTGCGCCTGAAGCTGCTGCATCAGCCGACGGAACAACCGAGGGGAGTCCCAAAGGCCATGCACCAACACAAGGGGAGGGAGATCACTCACACCAACCAATGTCGGTAACGTTCCACAGCCACAGTTCCATCAAAACCAGGAATTGGCGCCGTGCATTTGCGCAGCAACACCCGCATCCCGATCGGTCCATAAAGGGTTTCCAGGAGGTCGAAAACCCGTTCACTGAAATGCTCGATCGTCTGGCATTGCAGGGTGGATGCCAAGACCTGAATACCCTGAACCGCCAGGCTGTAGTCCGCTGTTGCGGACAAATCATCCTCATGCGCTGCTCCGGTGAGATCCAGGCGCAGAGTCACATCCAGGGAGAACCACTGTCCATGACGACGCTCATGGTCGAACACTCCCACGTGGGCCCAAACTTTTAGATCGGTGATGTGAATGGCGTCCCCTGCCCCTGGGCCCGCCGGTGCGCCGGTCACAGCGGGAGATCCAGGTGGGTGAACTGGCGCACACCGCTGGCAAAATCTGCGGCCACATGGCCCTCTCCGCGCAAGCGATAGCGATAGGTGACTAGACCCTCGAGCCCAACAGGCCCACGGGGAGGAAGCGTCTGAGTACTGATCCCAACCTCAGCACCAAAGCCGTAGCGGAAGCCATCGGCAAACCGAGTGGAACAGTTGTGATAGACGCCTGCGCTATCAATCGCCCTCAGAAAACGGTCCGCAGTGACGGAGTTTGTCGTGGCGATGGCCTCGGTATGGCGAGACCCATAGCGGCGAATGTGTTCCAGAGCCGCTTCCAGGTCAGGCACAACCCTGACCGAAAGAATGAGATCGAGATATTCGGTGCGCCAGTCAGCCTCCGTCACAGGGTGGGGCACCCCGAGAGCACAGCTGGCGGCATCGCCCCTCAGCTCCACACCCACAGCGGCGAAGGCGGGCACCGCATCCGTCAGAAAACGCCCAGCGATTCCCTCATGCACCAGCAGGGTCTCGATCGCATTACAGGCCGCCGGGTACTGGGTTTTGCTGTCGATCGCAATCCGCAGGGCCTGGTCACAGTCGGCATCGGCATCGATGAACAAATGGCAGACCCCATCGGCATGACCGAGCACGGGAATGCGGGTGTTGTCCTGGATGAACCGCACCAGTTCATTGCTGCCCCTGGGGATGATCAAATCCACCAGGCCATCCAGGCGCAGCAGCGCCAGGCTTTCCTGGCGCGTGGTGAGCAGCGCCAGCGCATCCGCACTGACCGCCGAATGAGTCAGCCCCTCCTTCAAGGCCGTCATCACCGCCTGGTTCGTGCGATTGGCCTCGCTGCCTCCCTTGAGGATGGCGCCATTGCCAGACCGGATGGCCAGCGAGGCAATCTGAATCACCGCATCCGGACGGGCCTCAAAAATCACCCCCAGCACCCCCAGAGGCACGGTGATCCGCTCGAGCACCAGGCCTGGATTGAGCTCACGGTGCAGTTGACGAGAGCCGAGGGGATCCTGCAGAGCCGCCACCTGGCGCACACCCTCGATGGCGCCAGCCAGTTTGCTGCGATCAAGCTTCAAGCGCGCCACCAAGGCCGCCGCCAGACCTTCCGCTGAAGCCTGCTCCAGATCAGCCGCATTGGCGGCAATGATTTGATCGCCATGGCGCTCCAGCGCAGTCGCCATGGCCACCAGGGCATCCTGCCGCTGTTGATCGGAAGTCAACCCCAGGTCGGTGGCCGCACGTCGCACCGCCGTCGCCAGACGAAGTAGCTCAGAGGACGGTTCGGGCACAGCCTGGCTGGTCATCGTCACGGGGCGATCTGCCCTGCATCATCCCGTTTCATGCGCCAAGCGATCCAGCGCCAGTCGCGCAGCACCGAGACGACCGGCCCCATTGCCGAGGGCACAGGCCTCAATCAGCAGGCCTTCGCGACTCACCGCTTGTACCCGCATCTCCACTTCACGGCGGACAGCTGGTAGGAAATGCTCGGCCGCAGCGGCTAAACCACCCCCCAGCAAGACCTTCTGGGGAGTCAGCACATAGACAAGAGAACTGATCCCGATACCAAGGGTGCGGCCGTACTGCTCCCACACAGCAAGGGCTTCAGGATCCCCCTTGAAGGCCCGGTTTGCCAATTCGGCGGGTTCACCATCCCAAAGCCGCCGCAGAGCAGCAATGCTGGCGAACTGTTCCAAACTTCCACGGTTCCCGCTGTTGCAGGGCAAGCCTTCAGGATCAACGCCGATCAAGCCAGGCTCAGCAGCGGCACCGTTGTGCCCCGTGAACAACACACCACCAAGCATCACACCACCCCCCACACCGGTACCGAGGGTGAGCAAGACCACATCGGAGCATCCACGGGCAGCCCCTTTCCAAGCCTCTCCCACCAAGGCACAGTTTCCATCGTTCGCCAGGGTGACCCGTCGCCCCAGGCGCGGCTCTAACCAATCCGCCAGAGGAACCTCCTCCCATCCCGGCAAGTTGATGCAGACCCTGGCCACCCGAGCAGCGGCATCCATAGGTCCAGGGAGTCCCACTCCCACCAGGTCTGCGGAGTGCTCGGGATCCAACTGATCAATCGCGTCGCAGATCGCAATGCAAACGGCGCCAGGGAGAGACGGCTGAGGAGTCGGGATCGTCGCCTCAGCCAAAACGTCTCCGGTGTGATCAAAACGGGCCAGCTTGATCGCAGTGCCGCCGAGATCAACCCCAATCACTTGAAAGGTCATGGGTCAGAAGCGGAAGAACACCTGAAACTGGCTCTGCCAGGTGCTTTGACTATCGACGGAGCCAGACAAACTCAGATTGGGTGTGATCTGGTAGTTGAGCGTCCCTTGGGGGGGGATGTCATTGCGGTTCGGAGCCGCGAGAACAGAGAAATTGAATCGCTCACTGAGATCCACACCCAATTCGGTCACGAGTGCCAACTGAGGTGGCACCTGTCCTGATACCCGTTCCTCGGTGTCCTGGGTCTGCGGGCTCATGTAGGTGGGGTAAAGAGCGAACTGCAGGCGCTGACTGAAGGCATCGGTGAGCGTGCCAATCACAGGGGTGAGCAACGACTGACCCAACACAGCAGCCAGAACAGCCCCCCCGCCTGCAGGCGAAAGGCCTGCGAGTGAGTTGCCGCCGATCAATCCCAGAAGCTGGGCCTCCGGCATGGGGGGAGAGCTCCGCAGCGAAAGGTTGCCGACGAGACGATCCGCATGCCCCGTCGCCGTCACCATCACCTTCACCAACCGCATGGGACCCACCGATCCAAGCGAACCGGTGCCGTTGGTCTCAAACACGTTATTGGGTAGCGCGCCACTCTCGGTTCCAAGGCTGACGCTGTCGGACACCCTGCCCACCAGGGCAACGTCAACAAACGGGATCAAACCTGCAGAGGGAGTAAACACAGCGACATTCGGGACCCGAGGATCCAACTGAAAACTGGTCGTGAAAAAGGAAATGCGACCCGTGAGCATCTCCATCACGCCCTGAACCCGGAGGCTGGGGTCAAGCGCCCCATTCACAATCAGCTGACCTCGGGTCGTGAACGAAGCCAGGGGGCCCATGCTGACGGCCAACTTCGGACCAAATCGAAGGCGGAGGTTGTTGAAACCCAGCGCTGGCAGTTGTGGAATCGCGGCCCTGAGCGATCGACTGGTGTCGGCTTCCACATCGGGGCCCAAGAGCACAAGCGGCTTCTTGAAGTCCCACTTCTCCTCGATGAGGGTTTGCATGGCGACCGGCTGCGTTGCGGGCGCTTTGGAGGCTGATGCTGATGCACTTGTCTCACGTGCAAACAATGCTGGTGCAGGCCGGATCGTTCCATGACCAATCTCGAGAGACCCTGAGAGCCGCGGACGCACCAAAGCCCCACCGACCTTGAGATCTGCAGTCACCCCAACATCGGCCATCGGCAGACGGATGCGACTCTCGCTGAGAGCGATCGACAGGGGCTTCGCTTCCATCAGGGGACGGAACAACCCAAGTCCACCCTGGGCTTTGAGCAGCCCCTTATCGCCAACTTTGGCCTGCAGCGAGAGCACCTCAAGTCGATTGAAGTCGAACACCACCGAGCTGTTGAAATCGGAAATGCGTTGCTTTTCAATCTCGAAATGGCCCTGATTCATCACCAGGAAGCCATTGGCCTGGGGGGACTCCAACGTCCCGCCCAAGATCAAGCGCAAATTGGCATCACCTGACTTCCAGATCAGGCGGTCATCCACAAAACCAGTGAGGAATCGCAAACCATCCCCTTTTGAGATCAAGCGCACATCCAGGGCTCCGCTTGGCTCCAAAGGCACCTGGCCAGTGAGGAGGACAGATTCACTGGCCTCCGCATCTTTCAAGGCCATATCGAGCAGCAGGGCCTTGCCAGACAGCTGAACTTGAGCCTTCTCAAAGCTGAGGCGATGCCCACCCACAGTGGTGTTGTTCAACACAAGCTCTGCCGTGAGCTCTGGCCCTCCCTGACGAAGGCGGTACTGGCCCGAGACCCCCAAACGTCCCAACAACGAAGGAGGAACCGGAGCGATCAGAGCCAACAGCGTGAAGGGAAGATGCTGCAGAGAAAACTGACCCCCGCCGGACTGCAACGGTCCACTGAGGGTGGCCACGAAGGGTTCAATTTGAAGCGCATGGTCGATGTCATCGCCCTCCACCCAGAGATGACCTGTGGCCTTGAGGTCGAGATTGAGACGGGCAAGATTAGCTCCTTGCAGAGCAAGACGCGCCTCCACCTGCCCGCGCAGATCCTCAGGACGGAACACTGAACGTTCTTTGTACTTGCTCTGTTGGAGCGCGAGCTCCTGCTTCAGTTGCTGCAGCGCCTTGAGCTGGCCATCAAGAGCCCCTCCAAAGGTTTTCACCAGCAACGTGCCGAGATCAGACGCGGTACCGGCAGCCATCGGTTGCTCCCGTTGAAGAGCTGAGAATTGGCGGAAGCCTCGAGTCAACCAACGGGCACTGAGGCCACGCGCCTCCATCTCCGCGTTCAATTCACCACCAAGGCGGCCATCGGCCTTGAGCTCAACCTGACCGCTATCGGGAGGTAGAAACTCACCGGTAACTTGATAGCGGCGGCCGTGATAGGTCGCGTCTAGGCGAGCTTGACGCAGCTGCATACCCAGCAACCCAGGCTCTTCCAGGGTGAAACTTCCCTCCATGGCCAACGGCTGAAGTTCCAAGCGGCCTTGGCCCGACAAACGCCCGAACAACTGCTCAAATCGGCCTGTGGGTGGCAAGCCCAACTCCAGACCATCCAGGGGAAGTGCCTTGGAGATCCAGCGATACCTGGCGGGGGTGCCATCCAACATGAGCACCCCGCTCCGCCGGTGCAGGCTGACGTTGGTGGGCATCCAGTTCCGTCCCAAGGAGGCGTCAAGACGTCCACCGATCGCGCCACTCACGGAGCTCACCTGCAGCTGACCACCACCACCAGCAAGACCGTCAAAACGTCCCTGCCAGGTCTCCATCAGGCGCAGCGTGCCTGCCCTGGGGTTCACCAGTTCAAGCTGTAGGTCGGGTCTCAGGGCCGTCAGCGGACCAGCGAGTCCGCCTTGAGCCGAAAGATGGCCACCCATCGGCGTCCCGACCAAGGGACTGAGGCGTGACAGCGGAAACCCCTGGAGATCCAGATCAGCCTTGAGGTCTCCCGCTTGAGCCGCAGCGCCCTTCCAGGTCAGCGGCAGGGAGCCCGTGGCCTGTAACTCGGCACTACGGAAAGACGTCAGTCGCAGCTGTTGATCCGCCGCGGTCCATTTCGCCTGAAGCGACCAGGCGTTCAGCAGCGGGTTTGTGGTCTGCCCAAGGTTGAGACTGAGCTCAGGGCTGCTGGTCACCCCGCGCAAGCGCAGCGATCCGAGCACAGGCCCAGAGGTTCCAAGCAGTTGACGGACCATCGGGCTGCGCTCCCAGGCAGCGCCAGCCAGTTCAAGCTGCTGCGAATTGATCACAACATTGGGGTAAACAGCGCCGCTGGCCCGCACCACCAACCCCGGTGCCTGCAGGTTGAAGCGATCGAGTTGGGCGCGGATCGCGCTGGGGTTGCGCCAGTCGCCACTGAGTTGCAACGCAAGATGCAGCGGCTCCTGAACCGCCAGGTTGCGGGGAAGAGGCCAGCGACCATCAACCCGCAGTCGAGGTTGCCGCCAGGGGCCATCAAGAACGGCATCGACCTGACCCTGCCCGCCCGGCTCATGCAGGTTGAAGTGCAAATCAAAGGAGCGGTGCAGTGCGACATCTCCTTGCACAGACGCCTGCAAACGGCCCCATGTCCAGGCACTGCGCGGCACTTGCAGGCGATCGTCCTTGCAGGTGATCTTCAACTGCTGACTGCGCAACGGCTCCCGAAGAGCCCCTCCCTGCACGGCAAGATTCACAAGAGACACCCCTCCTCGGCAGTGGCTCCGTCCCTCCTTCCAGGCCAGGTTCAGGGAGCCACCAAGCTGCCCATCAACTGACAGTGGCGCACTGTCGGGGAGCAAGCCTTGCAAGGACGCAAGCCGCACCTGATCGATTCGCGTCTGCAGATCGAACCGAGGCTGGCGCCACCCACCTTTGAGTCGCAGGGCCAACTTGCCCTGGCCGGGAAGCTTGACCAGCAACGCCGCATCTCCCGAGGCCTGATCGAGTTGAACTCCGGCATGCCCCGAGACAGCCAGCTGGAGCTTCGCTGGATCGATCCGCACCTCAGCAGGATTTTCAAGGCGAATCGCGAGATCAAGCTTCGGCGGAGGTTGATCTCCAAAGGCACCGGGAACCCAGTACTGACCCTGCTGATTACGCCGCAGGTCGACTTGCAGCCCGTGCAGGCTGAGAACCGCCACGGGCCTCCCGCGCAGCACAGTGGCCCAAGGGTCGATCCCAAGGACCACCGACTGAACAGCAGCAGTCGAAGCATCCTTGGCGCCAGCCATGACGTGGGTGGAACCGAGCGCAATCCCCCAGGGGCGCAAGCCGCGATAGGGACCAAGACGCAGCGGGTGTCCAAGCGACTTGGAAAGCTGATCTTCCAGCCCAGGCCGCCAATGATCGAGGAGCGAGTGTGCCAAGCGATCAAGGCAGAACCAGCCCCCTGCACCAACGACCACTAAGGCGATACCGCCTCCCCAAAGCAGACGAGGGAGGGTCTTCGTTGATGACCCACTGCCCATCGGCCGCGTCAGTCCTGGCTGAGGTCAGCGCAATATAAGGAGCACTCCCGCTGATCACCAGCCCATGAATCTGCCCCAGCTGCTTCAAAGTTCCGCAGGATGGCTGGCATGGAGCGGACTTGGTTTCGCCGTACTGACGGCCATTGCCTTTGGGGCCCGATGGGGTTTCCGCTTTCGACTGGTGGGGGTCACCAGCTTCACGTTGTTGCTGGCCGTGAGCAGCTGGGCATTCAGCGTGAGCTACACACCGCCGGTGGTGATTGAGGGTGCAGTTCGAGCCCCCGTTGTCTTCGACAACGGCAACGACCTGGTGATCGCCCAGGCACCGGCTGACATGGATCCATCGGCCGTGACGCCGACTCTCGAACAACTGGCCAGCAATCTTCGACCTGGTGGCCGCAGCAGCCAGGTGGTGGTCATCCGCCTGCGTCAACTCCGATCGGCAGGCGAGGGGCTCAGTGAGCCTGTGGTTCTCGGCCAAACGGAAGTGAACAAAGCGGCCCTTTCTGCGGGCCTGCAGGGATGAGCAGCGCGTCGCCGTTGCAGGAGCTGCCCCAGAGCTTCCGGGATGAACAGAAGGCACTGGAGGCCGCGGGAATCAACACCTGGGGTGCCTTGCTTGCCCTCAGCGACCTACAGCTCAGTCAGCTTTCTCGCAGCGGACGTACCACTGCCCGCAATTTCAAACGATTGCGAGGCATAGCGGCTCTTGTCTGCCACCTGAAGCTCGCTCCAGCGGACGCCGCTCTTTTGATGCATGCCGGCATCGCCACCGTTTCAGCCCTGGCAGCCGCCTCTCCGCAAGACGTTGTGACCCGCACAGGACGACTGGAACGGCAGATACGCAGCGGCCGACCAGCTGTTGTTGACCTGGCTGTGGCCCGGCGCTGGATCCTTGCCGCCCAGGCATGGCAGCCAAGGAACTGACCCTTCCGTGCAGCCATCACCGCATGTGCAGATCTGAAATATAAGGAGAACTACAGGGAGGGGATATGCGAACTCTGGCCCTTCTGCTGCCGACCCTGAGCTTCCTGGCTGCGTCACCAATTGCATTTGCCCAATCGCCCTCCACTCTTTTGGAGGGGGTCAAACGCAATCCCGAGGAAGCCAGGAAGATGTGCAACAGCTTTCAAACAATGAATGCTGCCGGTAAATCGGCCCTCACCCCTGAGTCCATCCAAGCCTTGGCCAAGCAACGGGGTCTCAGCTACGAAGATGCCGAGATTGTGGGCACCTATGTGATCGGTTTGCATTGCCAGGATGTCTTCTGATCCTTCCCAGGAAGGCCCAGAGCGATCGGTCAATAACCCCTGTGATCTCAGGTTGATCCTTCCAGAAGGCGTTCAGCTAGTTGCTCGCGTCTGGACACCCACACAAGGCAAGGGCCCCTGGCCTGCCCTGCTGATGCGTCAACCCTATGGGCGGGCCATCGCCTCGACTGTCACCTATGTCCACCCCCGATGGTGGGCCGACCAGGGTTTTTTGGTGGTCGTCCAGGACGTACGGGGGCAGGGAGCGTCCGAGGGGCAGTTCAGCGGATTCAGCCAGGAAGCAGCTGACACCAGCGCCACGCTGAGCTGGATCCGTCAGCTGCCGAACTGCAATGGTCGCGTTGGCCTTTATGGCTTCTCTTATCAGGGATTGACCCAGCTGTTGGCTCTGCCCGACACAGCGCCTCCCGACTGCCTGGCCCCGGCCATGACGGGTCTCGATGAGCGGGACCACTGGAGCTGCGAAGGCGGTGCCCACTGGTGGCATCTGGGGTTGGGGTGGGGATTGCAGCTGGCGGCCCTTCAAGCCCGACGCCACAACGACCCGGAGGCCTGGGAAGAGATTCGCCGCTGCCTGGAGCAGAACAGCCACTGCCGCGAAGGCCTGAAGCTGCTGCAACGCCACGACCCGAATGGCATGGTCTGCCGCTGGCTGGAGCGTTCACCGCAGGACGATGAGGCCTGGATCTGCCATCAGCCCCCAGCCGAATGGCTACGTCGGCCGATGCTGCTGATCGGGGGCTGGTGGGATCCCCACCTGCGCGGCGTGCTGGATCTGCATCGCCGCAGCCTTGCGGCGGGTGGGAGACCGGAACTGCACATTGGCCCTGCGAGCCATCTGCAGTGGTGGCCAGAAGTCCAGCAGCTGCATCTGCACTTCTTCCGGCGTTTTCTGAGCGAGCCTGCATCCGGTGTCATGGATCGCCCACGCGAAACCTCCACCGTCGTTCCACCCGTGATGGTCTGGGATCAGTGCACACAGCAATGGAACGCCGTTGACAGCACTGGATCAAGCGGCGGGCTCTGGCAACTGAGAGGAAGCTCCCTGGCCTGCCATGCCCCCAGCGAGGGGCACCTAACAGCAGGGGCCACTTCGGCCACTGCCGTGCCTGAAGCCACACACACAGCCGTGGTGATCGTTCACGATCCCTGGAGACCGGCACCGGCCATCGGAGGCCATCTCAGCCCCAACCCAGGACCTGTCAACAGGGCTTCAGTGGATGCACGCACGGATGTAGCCACCTTCACCTCGGAGCCATTGACGGCCAACCTCCAACTGCGCGGTCGGCCCTCACTCACCATCACGGCCAGCGCTGATCAGCCAGGGTTTGATCTCTGTGTCGCCCTCTCGGTATGTCCTGCCAACGGCAGCGAGATCCGCCAGCTGAGCACAGGCGTGCGGAGGGTGATCGGGGCCCATGCACTCCAGCCCACCACCCACCGCGTTGAGCTTCAGGCCTTGGAAGCGCTCCTGAAGGCGGGGGATCGATTACGCCTTTCCATAGCTGGTGCCTGCTGGCCAGCCGTTGCCATCAATCCCGGGCACGGTGATGGGATTTGCGGTCCTCCCAATCCCGACTGCAGGGTGATCAGCATCACGCTGAACATGGTGGAAGCCGTTGTTTCTTTCGAGCCACTGATCCCTGACAGGATCATTTGATCGTCAGGCAGAGACCTTCTCCTTGAGGTCTTCAGCCGTGGGAAGCGGATCCTCCACGTGGATTTCTCGTCTGAACCCGCCAACGTGGCGGTGTTGGGCAGCGGGAAGGCGGGATTTTCCGCTTAAGCTCCCGGCCAACACTGCCCCTGGGTCATGGCTGCTGCGGTCCTCGACTGGATGATTGAGGATGGTCGGCGGTTGGCCGAATGCCGTCACGACCATCCCTTCGCCGTTCTCGGCCCCCAACCCGTTAACGGCGGCTGGACCGTACGGGCCTGGATGCCTGAGGCCGAGCGGGTTGACCTGGTGGTCCAAGGCCAGGTGATCAGCACCAGTACCCCTAACCACCCCTGGGTGTTCGAAGCCCAGCTGACGCAGGATCCAGGTCAGACCTATCGCCTGCAGGTCAGCCGTGGGGGCATCAACCACGAGCAGAACGATCCCTGGGCCTTCCGCGATGAATGGATGGGCGAGATGGATCGCCATCTGTTCGCCCAGGGCAACCACCACCACATCTGGCGCAAAATGGGCGCCCACCTGACCACCATTGCCGGTGTAGAGGGTGTGATGTTCTGCCTGTGGGCACCCCACGCTCGCAGCGTCAGCGTGATCGGGGATCTCAACTCCTGGGACGGCCGCCATCACCCCATGCAGCAACGCACGGGCGGCATCTGGGAACTGTTCATTCCCGGCCTCAGCGAGGGAGCTCTCTACAAGTACGAGATCCGCACCCAGGAAGGGCACTGCTATCAGAAGGCGGATCCCTACGGCTTCCGCCACGAAGTGCGCCCCGACACCAGCTCCTTGGTGTCCCGACTCGACCATTTCCAGTGGAGCGATGCCTCCTGGATGCAGGCGCGCGACAGCCGCAATGCCCTGGATCGGCCCATCTCTGTCTACGAGATGCATCTCGGCAGCTGGATCCATGCCGCAGCCGATCAACCCTTCATCGAGGCAGACGGGACGCCACGTGCCCCTGTCCCTGCGGCTGATCTCAAACCCGGTGCCCGTCTACTCACCTACCCCGAACTCGCCGATCGGGTGATCCCCTACGTGAAGGCACGGGGCTTCACCCACATCGAACTGATGCCGATCACGGAGCATCCGTTTGATGGGTCCTGGGGTTATCAGGTGACGGGCTGGTACGCCCCCACCAGCCGCTTCGGAAGCCCGGATGAGTTCCGCGCCTTCGTGGATCGCTGCCACGCCGAAGGTCTCGGTGTGATCATCGACTGGGTTCCCGGTCACTTCCCGAAGGACAGCCACGGCCTGGCCTTCTTCGATGGCACCCATCTCTACGAACATGCCGACCCCCGCATCGGCGAGCACAAAGAGTGGGGGACGCTGATCTTCAACTACAGCCGCAACGAAGTGCGCAACTTCCTTGTGGCCAACCTGGTGTTCTGGTTCGAGCAATTCCACATCGATGGCATCCGGGTGGATGCTGTGGCGTCAATGCTGTATCGCGACTACCTGCGGCCCGACGGTGAATGGCTCCCTAACGAACACGGTGGTCGGGAAAACACCGAGGCGGTGCGCTTCCTGCAGCAGGCCAACCATGTGCTGTTCCAGCACTATCCCGGAGCCCTCTCCATCGCTGAAGAATCCACCACCTGGCCGATGGTGACCCAGCCCACCGACATCGGAGGCCTTGGGTTCAACCTCAAGTGGAACATGGGCTGGATGCACGACATGCTCGATTACTTCGAGCTGGATCCCTGGTTCCGCCAGTTCCACCAGAACAACATCACCTTCTCGATCTGGTACACCTACACCGAGAACTTCATGCTGGCCCTCAGCCACGATGAAGTGGTGCATGGCAAGAGTCATCTCCTGCACAAGATGCCTGGAGACGACTGGCAGAAATACGCCAACACCCGGGCTCTACTTGCCTACATGTGGACCCACCCCGGCAAGAAGACCATCTTCATGGGGATGGAGTTCGGACAGCGGGCCGAATGGAATGTGTGGGGAGACCTGCAATGGGATCTTCTCCAGTACGAACCCCACCAAGGGGTACAGCGTCTTGTGGACGACCTCAACGTCCTCTACAAAGCAGAGCCGGCCCTGTGGCGCGACGACTTCGATCAGTACGGCTTCCAGTGGATCGACTGCAACGACAATCGCCACTCGGTGATCAGCTTCATGCGCCGCGAAAGCGCTGGTGGCAGCTGGCTCGTGGTGGTGGCCAACTTCACCCCACAAAGCCATTCCCACTACCGTGTCGGTGTGCCTCTGGCCGGCTTTTATGAGGAGGTGTTCAACACCGATGCGGCCCGTTATGGCGGCAGCAACCTCGGCAATATGGGTGGCAAGCATTCCGAGGAGTGGGGCATCCACGGCTACGACAACTCCCTCGACCTCTGCCTGCCTCCGTTAAGCGTGATGGTCTTCAAGCACGATCCAAAGCGCAGCATCAGTGCCGCCGCTGAATCGGAAGACACAAGCCAAGGCGTGTGACGAAGCAGTTGCCATCATGGGGAGATCGCTCTAATTGCCTGGTTCCCTCAGGTAAGTTGCCCGCTTGATCTCCACCTCCTGATGAGCGACTCCCTGCCCCTGCTGCTGCGTGCTGCCCGCGGAGAGGCTGTCGAGCGTCCCCCGGTGTGGATGATGCGCCAAGCCGGGCGGTACATGAAGATCTACCGAGACCTGCGCGACAAATACCCCAGCTTTCGCGAGCGCTCCGAGAACCCAGATCTCTCCTATGAGATCTCAATGCAGCCCTTCAACGCCTTCAAGCCCGATGGCGTGATTCTGTTCTCCGACATCCTCACTCCCCTGCCCGGCATGGGGATTGACTTCGACATCATCGAAAGCAAGGGCCCCCAGATCGGTGATCCGATCCGGACCATGGCCCAGGTTGATGAGTTGCGACCCCTCAACCCCGCCGATTCGATGCCCTTCGTGGGTGAAGTGCTGGGTCGACTGCGCCAGAGCGTTGGCAATGAAGCTGCGGTGTTGGGCTTTGTGGGTGCCCCCTGGACCCTGGCCGCCTATGTAGTGGAAGGCAAGAGCAGCAAGAATTACGCAGTGATCAAGGCCATGGCCTTCCGCGAGCCCCAGATCCTGCACAAGCTGCTGGATCACTTCGCCGAATCGATCGCCAACTACCTGCGTTACCAGATCGATTCCGGCGCCCAGGTGGTGCAGATGTTCGACTCCTGGGCTGGCCAGCTCAGCCCCGCCGACTACGACACCTTCGCTGCCCCATATCAGAAGAAGGTGGTGGATCTGGTGAAGCAGACCCATCCCGACACCCCGTTCATCCTCTACATCTCGGGCAGTGCCGGAGTGATCGAGCGCATGGCGGCCACCGGTGTCGACATCGTGTCGCTCGACTGGACCGTGGACATGGCCGAGGCTCTGGCCCGTCTTCCCAAGGACATCGGTGTTCAGGGCAACGTGGATCCCGGTCTGCTGTTTGGCTCCCCGGAGGCAATCGAAGCACGCATCGATGACTGCGTCCGCAAGGCCCGTGGCCGTAAGCACATCCTCAACCTGGGCCACGGGATCCTTCCCGGCACGCCGGAAGAGAATGGTGCTGCCTTCTTCCGCTCTGGCAAGAGCGTGATGGACCGTCTCGGCGCCCTCGCCTGAGCCCCACCCCACCGGCCGAAGCCTTGACCAACACATCCGCTCGGATCCTGATCACCGGTGCCAGCGGCTGCGTTGGTCAATACACCGCTGCATGGCTGCTGGATCATTCCGACGCCGAGCTTTTGCTCTGGCTGAGGGATACCAGCAAGCTCACGGCAATTTCCGCAGATCATCCCCGGGTCAAGCTGCTGGTGGGTGATCTGCGCGATAGCGAGCGTTTTGCCAGCGAGCTCGCCACAGTGAACAGGGTGATTCACACCGCCACCGCCTGGGGAGACCCTGAACGGGCCCATCAAGTCAACGTGGTGGCTGTGAAAAAAATGTTGAGCCTCCTAGATCCCAGCAGGCTGCAACAGGTGGTCTACTTCTCGACCGCCAGCATCCTGAATCGCCACCTTCAACCCCTGCCAGAAGCCTTGGCCTATGGCACGGAGTACATCCAAACCAAAGCTCAGTGCCTCAAAGATCTGGAACGGCATCCGCTGGCCGAGAGGATTGTGGCGGTGTTTCCAACCCTCGTGTTCGGCGGAAGAGTTGATGGCTCCAGTGTCTTCCCGACGAGCTATCTCACCGAAGGGTTAACCGAAGTCAGCAAGTGGTTGTGGCTGGCCCGTTTTTTGCGGGCGGATGCCAGTTTCCACTTCATCCATGCCGCGGATATCGCAGCCATCTGCGGTGCCCTGGCCACCCGACCCCATGTGCTCAACCGGACTCCAGGCCAAGGAGCCATCCGCAGGATTGTGATGGGGCAAGCAGCGATCAGTGTGGATCAAGCCGTGGCATCACTCTGCCGCTGGAGAGGTGTCTCTCGCACCCCAGGCATTCCGCTTTGGCCTTGGCTGATCGAGGGGCTGATCCGCATCCTTCCGATTGAGGTGAATGCCTGGGATCGCTTCAGCATTCGCCAGCGTCACTTCATTCACGATCCCGTGACTCAGCCGGAAGCGTTTGGACTGCGCAGCCATGGCCCGAACCTTGAAGCTGTGCTTCAGGACTCGGGCCTTCCCCGCCGTGGAAAGCCCTGACTGGCGTTAGTATTTGCCGCAGTGTCACTGACGTGATGATCAACCGTCTGCGCTCCCTTCTGTCCGCCTGCATCGCCCTTGTTCTGGTGATCGGCATGGGCGTGGCTTCCGCCAACGCCGCCACCGTTGAGGTGAAACTCGGCTCCGATTCCGGCATGCTGGCTTTCGAGCCCAGCACCGTGAACATCAAAGCTGGCGACACCATCAAGTTCGTCAATAACAAGATGGCTCCCCACAACGCCGTCTTCGACGGCCACGATGAGCTGAGCCACTCCGACCTGGCTTTCGCTCCCGGCGAATCCTGGGAAGAGACCTTCTCCACCGCCGGCACCTATGACTTCTACTGCGAGCCCCATCGTGGCGCTGGCATGGTTGGCAAAGTGATCGTTGAGTGATCGTCTGATCCTCAATTGAAGATCAAGCCCTTTCGCCAGGTGATCGAACAATCACCTGGTTTTTTTGTGTCTGCACTGCCGGCCGTTGCAGAACCGCGATCGGCCCCTTCACAACGGGGCCAGTCTGGATAGGGTGTGGCCAACAAGGCCAAGCCAACCCGCCATGCCGCGACCGGAACGCATTGTCCCCATGGTGCTCGCGCTGGTGATCGGCCTGATCGGCGCCCTGCCAGCCACAGCAGCACCAAGCGGCTCCGATCCCGGTAATGGCAGCCAGATTTTTTCCGCCAACTGCGCGGCTTGCCACATGGGTGGAGGCAATGTGATCCGAGCCAGCCGCACCTTGAGTCAAGCCGATCTTCAGGCCCATCTCGATGCCTACAGCCAGGATCACCTCGAAGC
>JAYKIX010000106.1:0-3207 GCA_035286005.1 Synechococcus sp.
CCACCCACGATCTCGGCCGCAAGCTGGCGGACCTTCTTCCCGCGAGAGCGGTGCTGTTGTTGCAGGGCCAGCTGGGCGCCGGCAAGACCTCCCTCGTGCAAGGCATGGCACGGGCGCTGGGAATTGACGAACCGATCACCAGCCCCACCTTTGCCCTGGCCCAGCACTACCCCCAAGGCCAACCGCCCTTGGTTCATCTCGATCTTTACCGTCTGGAACGGCCAGACGCCGCCGACGACCTTTTCTTCCAGGAAGACGAAGAGGCCGGGGCCCTGGGCGCCCTGTTGGTGGTGGAGTGGCCGGAACGCCTCAGCTCCACCTGCCGCCAGGCCTGCCCGGATGCCTGGGCACTGCGCCTGGAGCACCGCGACGATGGAGGGCGCACAGCCGTTCTGACAGCACCCTGCCCGCCAACCCCGCATCCCTAATCAGCCCTGGGGGCACAGCACCGCAGCCCCTTCCTGAAGAAAGCGCTCCACATCCCTTGCCGTGGGTTGCGGGTCGATGGCACCGGCTCCGGTGCACACCAGGGCACCACAGGCGGTGGCGTAACGCACCACCTGATCCACCACAGCAGCCAAAAGCGGCAACGGCTCGCCCTCGACAGGCGTGAGAGCCATCAACTGATGCAGCAACCCAGCCGTGAACGCGTCGCCGGCGCCCGTGGTGTCCACCACACAGGGTGGGGGCAACACCGGCATCGAGCCCGAATGGCCGCCGATGCACCACCGCACTGGATTGCCGCCGTCAGTAACCACCACATCCGGGTGGGTGGGCAGACAGGCCCTAATCGCTTCCGGATTGGCGCTGTTGAACAGCCAGATCGCCTCCTCCTTGGCCAGCTTGATCAACGACGCACGATCCAGAACGGGAGCCATGGCCGCCAAAGAGTCAGGAGCCGGGCCTGCAGTCGGGTCGGCCTGGGGATCCCAGAAGGTGGAGCGCCAGTTCACATCCAGAGCCAGGCGCAGAGCCGAGTGCTTCACCTGCTCGATCGCCCAGAGCAAAGACTCCCGCGACTCGGGCGTCGCCAAGGGAATGGTGCCCACCAGCAACCAGCGTGCCGACGCTGCCAGAGCTGGCCAAACCAGGGCGAGCTGGCGACGATCCAACCCCTGATCGGCAAACCCCTGGCCCAGATCACCGGCAAACCCCTGAAACACCCGTTCCCCCTGCGCATCCCGCCGCACCAACACCACCCGACTGGGACGGCCTGCATCAATCTGCAAACCACGCAAGTCAACGGAACGATCCCGCAACAGCTCCTGAAAACTGGCGCCGATCACGTCATCCCCAAGCCTGCCGAGAAAGGCCACCGGCGTGCCGAGCCTGGCCAAGGCGCAAGCGACATTCGCCGGAGCACCACCGAGGCGGTCATCGCATTCAGACAGCGCTGCCGTCGCCGGGTCCCCACCCATAGGGCCCAGGCGATCCACCAAGGCCTCCCCAAAACAGAGCACCCAAGGGGAAGACGCCCAACGGTTGGCCATCGGCAGCCGTCAACTGTCTGCAGCTTGGCCAGAGGCGTCGTCGCTGCCAACTGCTCAAACCATTTAGCCAGCCAGGGGCTGCTGGGACGCCGGAGACACCAGCTGCGGCAGACCGAGATGGTCCAACAAAGCCGCAATGATCCTGCTGTTAGCGGCGGGGAAGGGATAGGTGCCGAGATCCTGGGGATCCACCCAGCGCACCTGCTGACTGGCCAGCGGTCTGGGCTCACCCGAGACCCAGCTGCAGAGATGCACCACAAAGCGCAGCTTCTTATGGCTGTAGGCGTGATCCATGCAGATCAGCTGCTGATCCACCGAGACCTCAATCGCCAGTTCCTCCATCAGTTCGCGAGCAATGGTGGCTTCAATCGCCTCGCCGGGCTCCTGCTTGCCACCAGGAAATTCCCACAGGCCGCCCAGCAGGCCCTCCTTCAACCGCTGATCAATCAACACCTCGCCGGCCTGGTTGAGCACCACACCCACTCCGATCACCTGGAAGGGCAACTCGCGAGGGGGCTCTTTCACGGGGTAGTGCTCCGGAGAACCTGAAGCGTAGGCAGCACAGGCGGACTCCCAGGGGCACTGCCCGCAATTCGGATTGCGCGGAGTGCACATGGTGGCCCCGAGATCCATCAAGGCCTGATTGAGATCCCGACCGCGGCCTGGCACTGCAGCGATGAGACCCTCACTCCAGTTCCAAAACAGGGCCTGATCTCGCATGGGCGGGCGTGGGTGGGCCATCAAACGCGCCAGCACACGGCGCACATTCCCATCCAAGATGGCCAGCGAGCTGTTGAACGCGGAAGAGAGGATGCCGCCTGCGGTGCTGCGACCAATCCCCGGCAAGGCCAGCCAGCTGTCGCAATCCTGGGGCCAGAGGGCGGGGTCACTCGGATCACCGTCAATCTGCGCGAGCAACAAGCGCGCCGTTCCGTGCAGGCGCCTAGCGCGGGAGTAATACCCCAGCCCTTGCCAACGCAACAGCACGGCCTGCTCATCAGCCTCTGCCAACGCCTCCAGGGTTTGGAACCACTGCATCCAACGCTTCCAGTAGGGCAACACCACCTGAAGCTGGGTTTGCTGGAGCATCACCTCGGCGATCCAGCACTCCAGGACATTGAGGTTTTCATGGGGTTCGGGCCACCTTCCGTCCTTGGTGAACATCCACGGCTTGAGCGTTGGGTCCTTACGACCATGAACTTCCCACCAGGCCAACAGGGATTGACTGAGCTCAGGCGCCAGCGGACTGAGGTCGCGATGTTGGGCGCTGCGTCGTTGACCCATCAGGCAGCGACCCAGGCCTGGTCACTGTCCAAAAGCTTTCCCGACAAGCCCAACCTCTTGAGGATCCGACCAATCTGGGCCGGCGCGAGAGGACGCCCTGTGCTGCTGAGCCTGCCAACACCTGCAAGCGCATCAGCCATGGCCCTGTAACTCAAGCCAGAACGAACCATTGGCTCAAGGACCCCGCGCAGTCCCTCCGCTTCAGCAATGGCCTTCTGCTTGCGCTCCGACGCCTTCTGAGCAGCACCTTCGCGGTACCCACCAAGACACACGCCTCGGGCCTTGGCAGCGGCCAACGCTTCTTTTGTTCGCTCGCTGATCCGACGTGCCTCGAACTCAGCCACGCTGGCCATCATCGTGAGCACCATCCGACCAGCACTGGTGGTGGCATCAATGTCTGGAAGGTCGCAGAAAACAAAGCCGCCCATCCCGT
>JAYKIX010000107.1:0-2712 GCA_035286005.1 Synechococcus sp.
CCTTCGGTCTTGAACGCACCCTCACCTACGGCCGGCTGCCGGGTGGCTTGGTGATGCTCAATTGGCCATTGAACGGCAACGACTGGCATCAGGGACTGGATCGTGCCTTCTGCGGAGATACCAAGCAGGAGGCTGAGTTATTTGCAGCCATGCAGGAACACAGCCTGCAGTTTGCTGCCCTGCTTGAGGAGCGAAGCGGCGGTTGGGTACAGCTGGCTGAGGCGTTTCCTAAGAGTGCCGCTAGTCCCGCTCCGTGGTTGGCCGCCATGCCTTACTGGCGCGAAGGGCGGCGCATGGTCGGTCGCCGCACCGTGATCGAACAGGACTTGCTCGCGCTTGGAGAAGGTCCATCGGTTGGACCTCTGCCCATGAACCCCGCAGGAGAGTTGGAATCGATTGCGGTTGGGAATTACGCCAATGACCATCACTACCCAGGTCCTGACTGGCCCCTGGCCGCGAAGAGTTGCCGCTGGGGTGGTCGGTGGACCGGCACTCCCTTCTGCATCCCTTTTGGAGCTCTGGTGAGCGACAACGTCGAGAATTTGCTGGCGGCTGACAAGGCCATCAGCACCAGCCATATGGCCAATGGCGCTACCCGTCTTCAACCTCTGGTCCTCAACGTCGGTCAGGCCGCTGGCATGGCCGCCGCTTTGGCTGTGAGGGCTCAGTGCCCTCCATCTGCTCTGCCGGTGCGGGCGCTCCAGGAGGGGCTGATTCAAGCTCGACGAGCTCCATCTGCGGTGGTTCCTCTATGGGACACCCCCTGGCATCACCCCGCCTGGCGTGAACGTCAAATGACGGCGCTTGATGCGCCCGAGCGCTGTCTGGTTCAAGAGAGCCCTCCTCCGATCGGTTGGAACGATCAGAGCTCTGATCGGATTGAGACGTTTGAGCCTCATGCACGGCACTGGAGTGGTGAAATCCAACCCGATGGAAACGGCGGTTTTGCGCTCGCCCTCACGACTGGACGTCTGTGGCCCCTGATTACTCTCGAACCCTCCGTTCACCACTGGATGCGGCAAGTCAGCCGTCCCCAGTCGGCTCAGTTGGTGGCGACTGCTAATCCATGGGGGCCCTGGCTTCGCGTCAGTGCGGTTCTCTGACCTGGCTTGACGGATACCTTGCTAACACCCCGATGACCTAGCTCGCCCTGAGTTTGAGCTGATCGTTGGTTGAGTCCACCATCAGCACCTGGAGACTGACCGGATCCCCAGGCATGCAGCCTGTGGGGCACTCGGCAGCAAGATCAAGCGCCAAGGCCTCCACCCTCACCAGTCCCAGATAGTCCTGAGGCCGTAGCCATCGCAGGAATGTCGCTTCCCAGGAGTTGTGTTGGTGCTGCTCGAACCACACCTGTTGCCAGTGACGCTGGTCTTCGCGACTGATTCCGATTCCCTCTCGCGTGGAGAGATTCACTGTGGTCACTAAGTCCTGGAGTAGGTCTTCGCTAAGCAGCTCATCCCCGTTGAGGGTGGCCTGGATTTGCCTTTGAACCATCAGATCGCTGTAGCGACGGATCGGAGATGTGGCCTGTACATAGGCAGGGAGGCCAAGGCTGAAGTGGGGGGAAGGGCTTGTGCCCATCAGGCCTCGACTCAGGCAACGCTTGATCGCGGCAAAACGTACAGCGCCCTCTGGGAGGGCCCTCAGTTCTGCTTCTGAAGGCAGTTCGGCCGGCAGCTGGCTCCGATAGGGGAGAGGAATCTTTCGATCCACTCCAAACTGTGCGGTGGCTGCACCGGCAAGGATCATTGCCTCCGCCACCATTAACCGCGAGGGGGAAGGCTCTGTGATGTCGATGCAGGCCAAGCCATCACGGCAGCGAATACGTCCTTCTGGTAGGTCCATCACTAGGGCACCACGACCCTCACGCCAGCGTTTGCGTCGTTGGAGCAGTTGATCAAGGTCGGCCAAATCCGCTTCTTCAGGTGGCGCAAGATCGATCAGCTCATCGGCGTCTTCATAGCTGAGCTTGTAAAGCGGCTTGACCCAGCTGCGCGTGATTCCATAGGCCGCGATCTCTCCGTCATCAGCTAGTTCCACCCAGGTGCTCCAGGCCGCTGAGCGTTGACCAGCGCGGAGTGACATCGGCCCTGTTGACAGACATTCCGGGAACATCGGCTGATTGCCTTGTGCCAGGTAAAGGCTGCTGCCTCTTGCAGCAGCCTCCTGATCCAATGCAGAACCTGGCGCGATCAGTCGACCGGGGTCTGCGATATGGATCCAAATCCGTTCCCTTCCGTCAACCAACCGTTCCAGTCCCAGCGCATCGTCAATCTCACGGGTGTCTGCATCGTCGATCGTCACGCAGTGGAGATGGCACAAGTCAATGCGGTGCTCATCGCCTGGAAGCCTCCCTTCGCTGGCCTTGAGAAGACGCTCTGCGTCTTGGGTCTGGGTTGGATTGAACCCTGCAGACCAGCGACTGCCGCGCATTGCTGGAAGTTGGTGGGGGTCTAGTTGGCCAAGGGTCACCAGTTGACGATGCAGGGCGGTGGGATCGCTGTCGAGTTGTGATTCCTTCAACACCACCCGACAGCCTTCATCAAGGTCGTTCAGATCCAAAGCACCGGCCGCCAACTGCTTCATTTGTTCAATCCATGCCTGCAAGCGTGCCGGCAGGCTTTCGAAAGCCAGCTCTTGGCGTTGTTGCATGACCTGGATGCCAGAGCGGCGGCTTTCCAGCTCAAGGCTCTGCCGCCGAGCGTCTTG
>JAYKIX010000108.1:0-4316 GCA_035286005.1 Synechococcus sp.
TGACTGCCGATGAACTCCTTCATGCCGCGGTAAAGCACCTCAGGGATCTCAGCCTCAAGGCTGACGTAGCTGGAGCTTGCTGTTGGGCCGGCGACCACTGAACCGGCTTCGACTCCATCAACACATCCTTCAAGGTGATTTCGATCCACTCTCTTCGCCCCTGGCGTTATTTGCTGCCTACCCAGGAAGCCACAAACACGGCCACCGCGTCAAAAAGAAGCGCCCGAACCAAGACCAGCCAGTCTCACGCAAGACTCATTGCAGCGCAGCAACTGAGGCCGTCAGAGCCGAGTGCCAGATCGCACGGAAAGCACGCCGAGAGCTTTGTCAAGTACTGAGCGATACAGGTTCAGCGATCCACCACATTCCCCACAATCCAGCACCTTGGAGCAGCACCAGTGGAAAACGCCCTCAAGCCTGTGGGAAAGCGAACAAACAGTGCTCTTTTCCGCGACTTGATAAACCCTGCTTATGGTGAGAAGTCTCGCTAGACCCTCTCGAGACTGAGACATTTGAGGTGCTCAGAATCACCTGATTCCTTCAGCTTTCCGTATCAGAAGCGTCAGATTGTTGCAGCGTTTTACGCAGCGTCTCGGGCCCAAGAGGATGGTCGGCATGGGGATAGGGATGGTGCCCATGGTCATGGGAATGGCCGTGGTCATGGGAATGGCCGTGGTCATGGGAATGGTCGTGGTCATGGGAATGGTTGTGGTCATGGGAATGGTCACGACTGTGGCTGTGATGATGGGCACTTCCCAGTGGAATCGGAATGCCATCGGGTTGACAGGCCCCTGTGCATTCCCGCTCGCACAGATCGCAACCATCCGTGAGGCCTTCCACGTGATGGTGGTGACTCTCCTGAGCCAGGCCCACCTCTTGTTCAAATCCGAGCACCTGGGCCCGGTACTTGCACAGTGAGCAATTCATGGCCGTCTCCCCACCCAGCACCTCCTGGACGCGTTCCACGAATGTGTCGAGCACAAACGGATGGTCTCCGAGATAGGAGGCCGACAGAAACTCCACACCGGGGTGATCCGCAGCCACCAATTCGGTGTGCTGGCGAATCCGGCTCACCAGGACACCCGAGAAAAGGAAGTAGGGGAATACAACGATCCGGCGGAAACCCAGACGCACGACATGGCGAAGGCCTGGCTCCACCAGTGGAAACGTGACGCCCGAATACACGGTCTCGCCCCAGCCAAACCCAAACCCTTCCACCAACATGCGGGTGACCTTGGCCACGTTTGAGTTGGCATCGGGATCGGATGACCCACGTCCCACCACCACCAGCAGGGTCTGGTCGAGGGGCACATCAGTCGAGGCTTGACCGAGAGCCTCTCGAATTCGGGCACCGGCCGCGGCGATCATCAACCGATCAACTCCGAGCTCGCGCCCGTAGTCGATCGAAAGACCAGTTTCAGAGCTGTAGGTGTTCAGCACCGAAGGGATGTCGTTCTTGGCGTGGCCCGCTGCGAACAGCATTGCAGGAACAGCCAAGACTTTTTTAACCCCTCGCTCCCTCAAGCGATCCAGTGAATCCCTCAGGATCGGTTTGGCGAACTCGAGATAACCATGTTCGACAGGCAATCCACCCATGCGCGACCTCAAGCCTTCAGCGAGTTGGGCGAATTCCTCGACGGCTAAGCGATTGCGGCTTCCATGACCACAGATCAGAACACCCACCTCGGCGGGATTGAGTTGAGAAAGATCCGTAGCCAAGGGTCGATTCCACCTCAGTGGACCCTATCGCCAGCGATGACGCCATGATTGGGATACCCGCCCTGGGCCGCTGACTCCCATCGTCAACCCCCTGGCCTCCAGCTACAAGCCATGCGGCGTGCTCATCCCCACTGCGGATGAGATCACCCCGCTGATCCTCAATCAACCACAACCCACTCCCCTGCGCATCTGCAGCGGTGGCACCACAAGCCGCTGTGCCGAAGACGGCCACTGGACCATTGATCTGGGCAGAAATGTGCGTCACCTGAGTTGCCATGCCAACCAAAGCACGATTCGCTTTGGAAGCGGCTGGAGCATGGGTGAGCTGCAAGCCCACCTGGCCCACCAGGACTGCATGATCGCCAGCGGGCTGTCTGGACTGCCAGGCGCCGGCTTCATTCTCACTGGGGGGATGGGACCTCTTAGCCGCAGCCTGGGTCTTGCCATCGATCATGTGCAGTCCATCGAGGGCACCTGGGGCAATGGACATGACTTTGCCCTTCAACGCGCCACGGAGCAAATCCCTCACACGGAAATGATCCAAAAGCAATGGCGGGCTCTGCTCGGAGCAGGCTTGTTTTTAGGGGTTGTCCACACGATTGAATTGCGCTGCCATCCCAGACTGTCCCTGAAGGTGGTGCAGGGCTGCATTGATCAGACCGAGCTGGTTGCACTCATTCAAACGGCAGAGACGTTCCCCAAAGGCCTCACATTGCAGTGGTGCTGGGGGGATGCGATCGAGATCATGCTGGTGGCCCGTCGCGATGACATCACTGCTCTGACGACCCTTGCCTCCGTTCAGACGCAACTGTCTGGAGTCAAGCTGCACACCACAGACATCCTTGGACTGGGCGAACTCCCTGGCTTTGGCAGTCTGGCCAACCCTGCAGCGCCATCTGCCACAACGCACCAGGAGGTGGTTGGCTTATTAGGCCCCCGCTGGGGTGAAGCCACTGGTCAACTGATAGCCAAGCTCCAAACCTGGATGGATCGCCGGCCCCATCCAGGCTGCACCGTGGCAAGCCAGCAACTGGGGGGCGCCGTTCGCCAACACTCCCCCGAAGCCAGTGCTTTTCTGCATCGTGATGCGGAATGGAAACCTTGGATCACAGCCAGTTGGCCCATGAACGATGGGCATGCCCGACAGGCCGCAATCGATTGGCTCAACAATGTTTGGGCCCAACTCCATGTGGTTTGCCCCGGAGTGCATCTAGCCCAGCTCCATGACCACATGCCATGGCATGCGAGAGAAGTGCACTCCGCCTTCGGAGCATGGCTGCCAGAGCTGCGCGTGCTGAAGCAACAGCTTGACCCTGCCGGTTTACTGCCCCGGCTCTAGGCCAACAACGTTGTGAGATACGGTCGCCCCATGACGACCAGGGGTGCCATGCGGCAGTGGTTTAACAATCCGGTGCGCGAAATGCTGTCCGGACTGGTGGTTGCCTTCGCCATGATCCCTGAGGCCATCGCCTTTTCCGGCATCGCAGGGGTGGATCCCCAGGTTGGGCTGTTCGGAGCTTTCTGTCTTTCGATCACGATCGCTTTTGTCGGCGGTCGATCCGCGATGATCACGTCGGCCACGGGCTCAACAGCCCTGCTGATGACTGCCCTGGTGGCCACCGGTGAGGCCCGGGGCGAGGGACTCGGCCTCAGTTATCTCCTGGTGGCTGGTGTACTCACAGGGGTGTTCCAGATCCTCTGGGGCTATCTACGTCTGGCGCATCAGATGCGTTTCGTGCCCCAGGGTGTACTGAGTGGCTTTGTGAATGCACTGGCCCTGTTGATCTTCCAGGCCCAACTGCCCAGCCTGGGCATCAACCTTCATTTCGGTGAAGAAATCGCCAAAGGCGATTTGCATGTGCTTGATCCAAGCCAGATGCCAACGGTGTGGCTGTTGGTGATTCTTGGTCTGGTGATCATCTACGGCCTCCCCAGGCTCACCCGACTGGTGCCATCTCAGTTGGTGGCCATCGTGGTGCTCACCTTGATCAGCATCAATCTCGGGCTTGCAATCCCCACGGTGGAAAGCCTCGGGACCCTGCCGAGCCAGTTACCTATTCCCTCGTTGCCCTTCGGCTCCTTGGCTGACGGGAAGGTGCCCTTCTCCCTGGAAACCCTTGGCATTGTTCTTCCAACGGCGCTCTCCATCTCCCTAGTGGGTTTGATGGAAACCTTTCTCACTCAAGACATTCTCGACGACAAAACAGACAGCACCTCCAACAAAAACACCGAAGCGCGAGGTCAAGGCATCGCCAACCTGGTGTCATCCCTGTTCGGGGGAATGGCTGGCTGTGCACTGGTCGGCCAGTCGGTGATGAATGTCGACAACGGAGGCCGTGGTCGCTTCTCCACCTTGTTCTCTGGGGTGAGTCTGATGGCGATGATCCTGCTAGCCCGCGGGTGGGTTCAACAGATCCCTATGGCGGCTCTTGTGGCCGTGATGATCAGCATTGCTGTGAGCACAGCCGACATCGCCGGGTTGCGCTCAATCCGTCGACTTCCAAAGAGCGATACCGCCGTGATGGTGATGACGTTTGCGGTGACCATGCTCACCACACCGCACAACCTGGCACTGGGTGTGCTTGCTGGGGTCGCCC
>JAYKIX010000109.1:0-2596 GCA_035286005.1 Synechococcus sp.
TGCAGGTGGACCGCAGCTGGTTCCTCAGCCTGGTGGATGCCAGCCTTCTGGCCCGTTATCCCGAACGGAATGGTCGTTTGCCTGGGGATGGCCTCGAGGATGCTCCTCTGCGCCGGGTCTGGAATGAACTGGCGGAAGAATGGCTGGCGCGGGTGGAGCAGCTCCCTCCCGCTTTGCGGGGTCGCCTTGGTCGTCTGAATGAAGCCGACTGGCGCAAACAGCGCGACCTGCTCACCCAGCAAGGGGTGGATGCGCGGGTGGTGGAGCAGTTGGTCACGGCGTCGGCGCAGCCTTTGCTGCCAGGAGTGGCGATGGGGGCCAAGCCTCCAGAGCCCTATCGCCAGCTTTGGTTCGCCGCAGCCATGCGCAGTCTGGATGACGTGCGGATCGAAACGCTTGTGGCCAAACCACAGCAAACGGTTCTCTCCAGCCGAGTGCAGGCCGGTGGTGCCCGTTTGATCACCATCAAAGTGCCCCAGGGCCGCCGCCTTGTGTTGGGGATTAACGGCACGCCTTTGATGCAGATGACGGTGTTTGGGGCCAAGGGTGAGGTGGTGGCTGAGCGCGGGCCTTTGCGGGTGGTGAGCTTGCCGGCCGATGCCGGTACGCCTGTTCAGGTGCTGGTCACCAATGAAGGTGTGTCTTCAGGCGTACTCACCCTCTCGTGCCGTGCCGATCGGCCGGTGCCCAGGCAACTGCCTCCCGTCGAGCCCAATCCGCTCCCGGATCCAGCCACTGGAGCCAGAGAGCCGGTGCAGGACCAGCCGGACCCCCGTCCATCGGGAGTGCCCGATCGAGGGTCTGGCAATGAAGCACCGCAAGGGTCGGAGCGTGATGCTGCTGGCTCCAGCAGCGGGGACGCCCCTGCGGCTCGCTGACGTAACGAAGAGGTTTCTGTTCAGTAACGGGACAGTGCCGCCTTGGCCTCTTTCTTGGTTTGTTTCTCCTTCTCGGCGGCTCGCTTGTCGTGCAGCTTGCGGCCTTTGCACAGCCCGATGGTGAGCTTGATCCAGGAGCCCTTCAGGTGGAGATTGAGGGGGATCAAGGTCAGACCTTTCTGATCCAGTTCGATGCGTAGTTTGTCGATTTCCTTGCGATGGGCCAGCAGACGCCTGACCCGCAAAGGGTCGTGGTTGAAATAGCTGCCGGCGTGGGTATGGGGCGAGATATGCACGTTGTGGAGTTGCATCTGGCCATTGCGAATCAGGCAGAACCCGTCCCGCAGGTTGGTTTGGCCCGCACGCACTGATTTCACTTCAGTGCCCAGCAGCTCGACCCCCGTCTCCAGGGTTTCGAGGATGTCGTACTGGTGACGTGCGAAACGGTTGTCGGCCAGGATTCTGGGTTGGTCCTTGGCATCTTTTCCGCCGTTGCCCCTGCGGCCCGGGCCCTTTGCCATGACGCTGCGTTGCTGCCGCTCCTAACCCGAGCCTAGTGGGGTCTGGTCTGCCATCTCCTGAATGCGCTCGGTACGCTCTGTGCATGGCCATTGAGTCTTCGGCAGCCAGAACCAAGCGCGTGCGTCAGGACTCCGGTGTGTCTGCGCCTTCGTCCGCTGGAAGTTCGGAGCGGATGGTGTCGCCTGAGCGGTTGGTGCAGGACAGCGCGCAGGGCCGTGAGGACGGCCTGCGCCCGCGTCGTCTCAACGACTACATCGGCCAACAGGAGCTCAAGCAGGTGTTGGGCATTGCTGTGCAGGCCGCCTGTGCCCGTGGGGATGCCCTGGATCATGTGCTGCTGTATGGCCCCCCCGGTCTGGGGAAAACCACCATGGCCATGGTGCTGGCTGAGGAGCTGGGCGTGACCTGCCGGATCACCAGTGCTCCAGCCCTCGAGCGCCCTCGCGACATTGTGGGCCTGTTGGTGAACCTGCAGCCCAGGGAGCTGCTGTTCATCGATGAGATCCATCGCCTCACGCGGGTGGCGGAGGAGCTGCTCTATCCAGCCATGGAAGACCGGCGCCTTGATCTCACGGTGGGCAAGGGCAGCACCGCTCGCACCCGCACCCTGGAGCTGCCTCCTTTCACGCTGGTGGGAGCCACCACCAGGGCGGGATCGCTGAGTTCTCCGTTGCGGGATCGTTTTGGCTTGATCCAACGGCTGGAGTTTTACGGGCAGGAGGATCTCGAAGCCATCGTGGGCCGTGCGGCTGGTTTACTGGGCCTCCAGCTGTCTTCCCAGGCCTGTACGGAAATTGCCCGGCGTTGCCGGGGCACCCCACGGATTGCCAACCGCCTGCTGCGGCGTGTCCGGGATGTGGCCAGTGTGCGTGCCGCCGCCGCCGGAGACGATGCAGCCGGTGTGCAGATCGATGCGACGTTGGTGGACGAAGCGCTCAGCCTGCATCGCGTTGATGGTCGTGGTTTGGATGCCAGCGATCGCCGGCTGCTGGAGCTCCTGCTGCAAAGCCATGGCGGCGGGCCTGTCGGTCTCGACACCTTGGCCGCGGCGCTTGGGGATGATCCCACCACGTTGGAAACGGTGGTGGAGCCCTATCTGCTGCAACTGGGCTTCTTGCAGCGCACGCCTCGGGGCCGGGTCGTCACCGCCGCGGGCCGTCAGCATCTGGGCTGGCCCATGGCAGGGGGGGCTTCCG
>JAYKIX010000110.1:0-9460 GCA_035286005.1 Synechococcus sp.
AGGCCGCCGAGCTGACACCAGCGAACGAAGTCGCCCTGGGCCTCAGGGCCCCAGAGCAGCAGCAGGCTGTGACCCATCGCATCAGCGGGGGTGGAGACAGCTGCGGTCAGGAAGTTGCAACCTTCCAGGTACGACGAGGCAATGCCGTGGGTGTACCAGGAGGTGACAAAGGTGGTGCCGGTGAGCCAGCCACCGATGGCCAGATAGGCCGTTGGGAAGAGAAGGATGCCGGACCAGCCGACAAAAACGAAGCGGTCGCGCTTGAGCCAGTCATCGAGGACGTCAAACCATCCCCGCTGAGGCGCGCGTCCTACAGCGATCGTCATGAGGGTGAACGGTGCGGTTTCCCGCAGGCTGTGGGATACCCGGCGACCTTAACAATTTCAGTGGGGCCCGCGGGGCTGATTTGCAACAGCTGAAATCCGTTGTATCGAAACGCTTTTTTCGGCTTTCTTCCGATTTGCCTTGCCCCCGGTTTCAGGCCTGGATGGGAAGCCTGTCAACCCCATCCCTCTGCGGGCACAATGGGCGCTTCCCAAGGCCAACCATGTCTGCCGATCTGCTCGAACAGCCGGTGCTCGGCTCCCGTCGCCTGTCCAATGTTCTGGTGGCCGCGATGGTGAGCATCGGCGGTGCTGGTTTCCTGTTGGCCTCGTTATCCAGCTATCTCGGCCGTGATCTCCTGCCCCTGGGTCACCCCGCCGCCTTGATTTTCGTGCCACAAGGCCTGGTGATGGGGCTTTACAGCCTGGCAGCAGCTCTGCTGGCCACCTATCTGTGGTGGGTCATCGCCGTGGATGTGGGCTCCGGCAGCAACCGTTTTGATCGTTCTGCCGGTGTGGTGACGATCTCCCGCCGTGGTTTCCGCAAACCCATCAGCGTTGAGATTCCGCTGAAGGATGTCAAAGCCGTGAAGGTAGAAGTGCGTGATGGCCTCAACACCCGTCGGCGCATCTCCCTGCGGGTGCAGGGCCGCCGCGACATGCCCCTCACCCGGGTTGGTGAGCCCCTGCCCCTGGCCCAGCTGGAGCAGGACGGTGCTGAACTGGCCCGTTTCCTCGGCGTCAACCTCGAGGGACTGTGATCACAATGAAGCGCTCCTTATCGTTGGCTGGCTGGCTGGCTGTTCTGATCAGTCTTCCCCTCATGGTGTCCTGTTCGGCACCGAATCAGGCTTCCGTGCCCACAGGGTGTGCCCAGGCCAGCAGCCCTTGCCTCAAGGGCAAGGCCACCGTGGTGTTGAGCACCAACCGCGGCGAAGTCACCCTTGAGCTCGATGGTGATGCCGCCCCTGTCACGGCTGGCAATTTCGTGGATCTTGTTCGCCGCGGTGCTTACAACGGCACCCTCTTCCATCGTGTTGTCAAAGATCCCGTGCCTTTTGTGGTTCAGGGCGGTGACCCCTCCTCAAAGAATCCCAGCACCCCGCAGTCGGCCTATGGAACAGGAAGTTTCATTGATCCGGCCACGAAGCAGGCTCGTCTGATCCCCTTGGAGGTGAAATTCACCAATGAGGCTGAACCGAGCTACGGCCGAGAAATCAGTAACCCAAGTGATCTGCTCAGGCTTCAGCTCTCCCACGAGCGCGGATCCCTCGCCATGGCGCGCTCCCAGGCCCCGGATTCCGCCAGCGCGCAGTTTTATATCGCCCTCAAGGCCTTGCCGGAACTGGACGGACGCTATGCAGTGTTCGGCCGCGTGGTGAAGGGGATGGAGGTGGTTGATGCCATTGAGATCGGAGACCGGATCACCAAAGCTGAACTGCTCACCCCATCGCCTTAAGGCCCTGATCAGGCGTGCACCCGGCCGCCGGTGATGGCGGCTTTGAGCAGTTCAGTGTTCACACCTGAGGCGCGCTCTAGGGCCACTTTCCCTGTGCGGGCAATTTCAAGGATTCCGTAGGGCGCCATCAGGCGTTCCAGGGCCACCAATTTGCCTGGATCTCCAACCACTTCAAGGGTGAGGGCATCGTCAGCCACATCCACCACCTTGGCCCGGAACACTTGCACCAGATCGAAGATGGCGCTGCGCTTGTCGGCTGGTGCCGACACCTTGAGCAACATCAGCTCCCTTTCCACAGCCGGGATCTGGGAGAGATCCAGCACCTGCAGCACATTCACCAGCTTGTCGAGTTGCTTGGTCATCTGCTGGAGGGTTTGCTGATCCCCCTCCACCACCATGGTGAGCCGGGAGCGTCCTTCGGCCTCCGCTGGTCCGACAGCCAGGCTGTCGATGTTGAAACCACGACGGGCAAAGAGACCAGCGATGCGGCTGAGTGCGCCGGATTCGTCCTCCACCAGCACGGACAGGGTGTGCTTCATGCCCCTCGTTTCGTTTGCAGCGGTCGTGTGCTGTCCAAGTTACGGTCCAGCCAGCTCAGGAGGACCTGATCAAAGGCCTCCGGACTCTCATCGTGGGGGCAATGGCCGCAGTTGTCGATCACCTGGAGCTCCAGCCAGGGGTGCTGTTGCTGGAGGCGTTCTCCGATCTGGAGAGGAACAAAACGGTCTTGTCGACCCCACAGCAGCAGCAGGGGATTCGGCCTGGACAGTAAAGCCAGGCGTTCGAGCAGTGCCGGAGCCGTGGCTCCCCTGGGCCGAAGGGCCATGCCAATGCTCATGGCCCGAAGCGCCCGTGCTGCAGAGGACCTGCGCGCAGGGGCTGCCACCAACTGGTGCAGCTCCGTGTCGTGGCGGATGGACCGCCGATAGGCCCCCTGCAGCCCGAGGCGGATCAAGGGTGTGCGGCTGATCAGCGGCACCAGCAACTCCAGAGGCAACAGCCGCATCACGGCCACCACCAAGGGGCGGCGCAATCGCCTCCACAACCGTGGCCGGCGTAAGGGAATCGGTTGCATCAGCGCTGGGTCGGGCAAGGGGGCGGCTGCCACTGCTGCCACCAGATCCGGGCGCAGCACGGCCCCCGTCAGGGCGGTGAGACCCCCCAGGGAATTTCCCACCACCACCGCCGGCCGGGCGGGAGTGGCTCCCACCACTTGCTCCAGGAAGGCACACAGCTGGCGTGCCCAGAGGCGATTGTCGATCGGTTGTCGCCGTGTGTATCCCGGTTGCGATGAGCGGCCGAAACCGATCAGATCAAGGGCGAAGACCCGATAACCAGCTGATGCCAGACGGGCGACGTTGTGGCGCCAGTGTTCACTGCTGGCGCCGAAACCATGGAGCAGCACTAGAGCCTGGCCTTGCTCAGGCCCCTCCACACGCCAGTGGGTGGTCAGGCCTTGCCAGAACCAGGTGGCGCTGACGCCCCAGTCGGCGTGCCGCCCGCCTGCCCGAGAGGCAGGCTGGAGAGCGGTTGCATCCACGGACCTCTGAGCCAGAACGCTTCTCACTATCGCGAAGGTGCGGCGCAGCTGGGCTTGGGTGCGGGTTTCTTCAGGCCAGACTCTCGCCCCTCCCGCGACCTGTCGGTGCTGTTGGCGGCCTGGCAGTTGCAGCAGCGGGGCGACGCCCCTTGCCGCTGGTTGGATCTGATGGCCGGCTGCGGGATCCGGGCGTTGCGCTGGGGATTGGAAGCATTGCCGTCAGGCATGGCTGGCAAGGGTGCAGCCGTGGCGCCCCTTTCTTTTGTCGTGAATGACGCAGACGAGGCCAGGGCGGCGTTGCTGCGCAGCAACCTCGATCCCCTCCGTGCCCGTCCTCTGCAGCTCCAGCTGCAGCACGATCCAGCTGAGGTGCTGCTGCGCAAGGCCTATCTCCAAAGGCAGCATTTCGATCTGATTGATCTCGATGCCTTCGGCTGCCCGAATGCGTTGCTCCAGGCAACGTTGCAGGCCCTGGCCTTCCATGGGGTGCTGCTTTTGGCCAGCACGGATGGACGTTCCCCCACCGGCCATGACCGGCCAGCGGCGGTGCGCCGCTTTGGTGCCGCGGCCCGTGTGCATCCCGCCAGCTGGGAGTTGGCCTTGCGGCTGCAGTTGGCGGCTCTGGCACGGGAAGCCTGGATGCTGGGCCGTGGACTGGAGCCCCTCGTGTCCTTCAGTGATGGCCGCACCTTCCGCCTGGCCGTGCGCCTTCGTCAACGGGCTTCGGCCCATGAAGAGGGTCAGCTCGGGTTGTTGGCCCGCTGTGAGGCCTGTGGTGATCAGGCACATCAACCCCTGCTCAAATTGCAGGGATGGCCCAACTGCGCCTGCGGCCCAGGGCGCGGCCGCTGGGCCGTGACTGGCCCCCTGTGGCTCGGCCCCTTGCAAGCTCCTGCGGTCATCCAGGAGTTGCTGGATCTGGCGAAGGAGCGGGAGGGCACCTTGGCGCCGGCCAGTCGCGGATTGCTGGAACGGCTTCAGCGTGACCCAGGCCTGCCGGTGTGCAGCTGGTCCAGCGCTGAGCTGGCCCAGCGGCTCCAGCTCAAGGGGCCTCCGCCGCTGGCGGCTCTGGTGGCAAAGCTTTCGGCCCAGGGGCATCGGGCCTGCGTGAACGGGGTGATGGCCGGCCACGTGCGCACCGATGCTCCTCTCGACAGCTTGTTGCAGGTTTGCCTCCATCTGGGCCTGAAGGATCGTTAAATAGGGGTTGAAACGAACTGTCCCCCATGGCCGCGGAGATTTTTGGAACTGCTGCAATTTTCTGGGTTCTGATCCCCGTTGGCCTGGTGGGTGGAGCACTACTGCTGAAGCTCCAGGGCGATAACTGATCGCCCTCCTCCCCGCAATCGGAGAGGCATCCAATTAGGCTCCTTCCCTTCCCCGTGCGGACCCCATGCAGGTTTTGGTGGTTGGAGCAACCGGCACGCTTGGCCGGCAAATCGCCCGCCAGGCGTTGGATGCCGGCCATCAGGTGCGCTGCATGGTTCGGACCCCACGCAAAGCATCGTTTCTGCAGGAATGGGGATGCGAGCTCACCCGTGGGGATCTGCTCGAGCCTGCCAGCCTCGATTACGCGTTGGAAGGCATGGACGCGGTGATTGATGCCGCCACCAGCCGCCCCGATGATCCCCGCAGCGTTTACGAGACCGATTGGGACGGCAAACTCAATCTTTTCCGCGCCTGTGAAAAGGCTGGTGTGAAACGGGTGGTGTTTCTGTCGCTGCTCGCCGCTGAGAAGCACCGCCAGGTGCCGTTGATGGATATCAAGTTCTGCACTGAGAAGCTGCTGGAGACGTCGGAGCTCGACTACACGATTCTCCAGGGAGCGGCCTTCATGCAGGGCGTCATTGGGCAATTCGCCATCCCCGTGCTCGAAAGCCAAACGGTGTGGGTGAGCGGTAGCCCCACGGCCATCTCCTACATGAATACCCAAGATGTGGCCCGCTTCGCGGTGGCAGCTCTTGTTCGCCCTGAAACCGTGCGACGCAGTTTCCCGGTGGTGGGTCCGAAAGCCTGGAACACCGGTGAGGTGGTGCAATTGTGTGAGCGCTACAGCAGCAAAACCGCCCGGGTTTTCCGCGTGCCGCCTGCACTGATGCAGGCCATGCAAGGGGTATGCAATTTCTTTGAACCCGCGGTGAATGTGGCCGAACGTTTGGCCTTCGCCGAAGTGACTGGCGGCACGGCGGGTCTGACTGCTGCCATGGAGGAGAGCTACGAGACCTTTGGCCTCGATGCCGCTGAAACCACCACCCTTGAGTCGTATATCCGCGAGTATTACGACACCATCCTTAAGCGCCTCCGCGACATGGAGGCCGACCTCGACAAGGACGCCAAGAAGAAGCTGCCGTTCTGAGAGATTCGCGGAAGCCACTGAGCACTCGATAGTGCAGGTGTACTGATCGTTCGTTAAGGTGTGGCGACGTTGCTCAGGTTTTCCCGATGTCTGTCGCTCAAGTCAAAAATCTGCAGCGCAGGCTCGAGAACCTCAACCGCGAAGCCGAAGCGGAGCTTTCCAGGGCCTGTGGCCACGAGCTCTGGCGCAGTCTGGGCTTCGATGCCTTTGATGGCTTGGAGGATGCTGATCGTCGGGCCACGGCGAACTACTACTACGGCCAGTGGCAGACCGTGCGCGAGTTGCAAGACGCCCTCGGTTAGGTGCATGTCCCGAGCCGGTCGGCTTGCTTAGATGGGCGGATTCAATCAACCGTGCTTGATGAGTAGCTGTTGCGGCCCTTCGGCTCCCCTGGACCAAACCAGCGCCGTTGAGTCTCGATACGGGGCTGCGGCGCAGGAAATGGAGGCTTGCCTGTGCACCCCGGTCGCCTTCAATCCCCAATGGCTGGAGGTGATTCCCGCCGATGTGGTGGAGCGTGACTACGGCTGCGGCGACCCAACCCGTTGGGTTCAGCCTGGCGACACGGTGCTGGATCTCGGCAGTGGCAGTGGAAAGAATGCCTTCATTTGTGCCCAGGTGGTGGGTGCGGACGGTGCCGTGATCGGGGTTGATCGCAATGCCGACATGCTGGCCCTCTCCCGCGGAGCCGCTCCTGTGGTGGCCGCGCGGATCGGCTACAGCAATGTGCGTTTTCTGGAGGGCGCCATTGAAGCCCTGGATGCCCCTGGCCCAGAGGGTGCTCCCCTGGTTGCCGATGCCAGCGTCGATTGCGTGCTCAGCAACTGTGTGCTCAACCTGGTGAACCCATCCGCCCGTCATCAGCTGCTCGCCAATATCCGTCGGGTCTTGCGTCCCGGCGGCAGGGTGGCCATTAGTGACATTGTTTGCGATCGACCGGTGCCCCTGGCTTTGCAGCAGGACCCGGACCTCTGGAGTGGTTGCATCAGCGGCGCCTGGGAAGAAGAGGCGTTTCTGGCTGATTTCGCTGCGCTTGGCTTTAACAATGTGGCCTATGCCGATCGTTCGGAACAGCCCTGGAAGGTGGTGGATGGGATTGAATTCCGGGCGGTCACCCTGGTGGGTGAGCTCCATGGAGCTTCGGCCTCCTCTGGGAGCTCTTGCTGCTGAGCAGGCGCATCAGCCGAGCCTCCTCGTACTCCGTCAGAGCCCGCCACTCCCCTGGGTTCAGCCTTTCAAGCGAAAGCGGTTCCTCTCCATCCATCAGGTCGATGCTGTGACGGATCAGCCGCAGAGTGGGGAGTCCCACCGCAGCGGTCATGCGCCGCACCTGTCGGTTGCGTCCCTCCTGGAGGGAAAGGCGAATCCAACTGGTGGGGATGCTGGCCCGATAGCGGATCGGTGGATCACGGGGCGGTAACGCCTCACTCAGCTCCAACTCCAGAGGTCTTGCCCGCGCCGGCAGGGTTCGATGGCCCTGGATGATCAGGCCCTGTTCCAGTTGCTGGAGCTGCTCGCGGGTGGGGCGTCCTTCCACCTGGGCCCAGTAGGTGCGCCAGTGACCAAAGCGGGGATCGGTGAGCCGTTGCTGCAATCGCCCATTGCTCGTGAGCAGGAGCAAGCCTTCGCTGTCGGCATCCAAACGACCGGCGGCATAGACCCCAGGTTCATCCACGAGTTCGGCCAGACACCCCCAACGGCTGCCTTCTTCCCGGGTGAACTGACTGAGCACCCCATAGGGCTTATGCAGCAGAAGGGTTGGCGGGCCTGACGATGGGCGCGCTCTCTGCCTGTCAGCCATGAAAAAGCCCTGCTCCATGAATCCATGGTGCAGGGCCGAGGTTTTGAAGGGCCGATGCTCACCTGGGGAGGCAAGTCGACTGCTGAAGTTGCCCTCTCCAGCTGCACCACTTTTGGAAGCAGCTTGCGCACCGGCCTACCCCCATGTGGTGACATTCGGCTCGGGCACCGTTGTCGTCAGATCGAGCCTTGGCGTGCGCGCCACAGGTTCACGACGCCGATCGAGATCAGAAGCAACCCGAGGTCCAGGGTGAGGGGAGGGAGGATCATCGTGGTTGAGAAGAGATCGAGACGATAGGAACTCACCGGTTGGGCCTGAGGGAACAGGTGGCCACCTAAACTGGCTTCATTAGGAGAGCTCGAACAGCGCCGCATGATTGAAACCTCGGGTGTGATTGAAAAGGAGCAGGGCAACGGGTTTTACCTGGTGACCCTGGAGCAGCCCGCAGGTCACCAGTGCCTTTGCCGCGCTGCGGGCAAACTCACCAAATTCCGAATCAAGCTTCTGGCGGGCGACAAGGTGCTGGTGGAAATCAGCCCCTACGACCTCACCCGGGGCCGGATCACGTACCGCGAACGCAATGCTGGCGCCCCTGGTGGACGTCCCGGCGGCAACCGTCCCGGTGGTCCCCGCCGCCGCTGAGCTCCCCACAAGATCAAAAAAGCCGGCACGTCTCAGGGACGGCCGGCTTTTTTGATGCCATGAATGCCTGATGCCATCAGGCCAAGGTCAGGAGCTGTTCGATGGCGCTTTTGAATTCGCTGCGCTGCTTCACGCCACGCCACTGTTGCTTGAGCTCCTTGCCATGGAAAAGCTGCACCGTGGGCGTTCCGTTCACGCCAGCCTGTTCGGCAATCGCCTGGTCGGCTTCGATGTCGATCTCAATCCCCTGGGCCTGGCCATGGAGTTCATCGAGCACGCGCTTCAGCTGGGGCTTGAGTACATGGCAGGGTCCGCAGCTGGGGGAGGTGTAAACCACGAGAAGGGGCTTGGTGCTGTCGTGATACAGCTTGCGCAGGGCATAGCTGCCTTTTTGCCAGAGGGCTTCGGCGTCGTACGTGGCTTCCGTCACCGTTTCCGTCGGTTGAGGGGTGTCGGCCTGCTTGGGTTCAACGCTGTCGCGGCTCACCAACTGGGCCAGATTGTTGTGGCTCAGCCAGCGCTCCGCAGCAAGGGCCGCTTGGCAGCCGCTGCCGGCGGCGGTAATGCCCTGGCGCCACTCGGCATCTGCCACGTCGCCGGCGGCATAGACCCCTTCGATGGACGTTTCCGGGCGGCCTGCTTGGGTGGTGATGTAGCCCTTGGCGTCACATTGCAGCTGACCCTGCACCAAGTCGGTGTTAGGGGTGTGGCCAATGGCATAGAACAGTCCACGTACCGGCAGCTGGCGCTGCTCGCTCGTGCTGCGGTCTCGCAGGGTGAGGGCCCTGAGCCAGTCATCGCCGCTGGCGTCCACCACCTCAGTGTTCCAGTGCACGGTGATCTGGGGATTGGCCTGAACGCGATCCGCCATGGCGGCGCTTGCCCGCAACTGGTCTGAGCGCACCAGCAAGTGCACGTGACTGCCGTACTTGGTGAGATACACCGCTTCTTCGCAGGCGGAATCGCCGCCGCCCACCACAGCAAGTTCTGCGTTGCGGAACTGGGGGGTGGCGCCATCGCAGATGGCGCAGGCGCTGATGCCGCTGCTCCAGAACTTGTCCTCGCTGGGGAGGCCCAGGCGGTTGGCGCTGGCACCGGTGGCGAGGATCACGGCCTGGGCAAGGATCGTGCGCCCCTCGCTCTGGATGCGGAAGGGGCGTGCACCGAGGTCAATCCCATCGGCATCCGCTTCCACCAGGCGAGTTCCCCAGCGTTCGGCCTGGGCCTTCATCAGGTCCATCAAGTCGGGGCCCAACACGCCGTCGGGGAAGCCCGGAAAATTCTCAACATGGGTGGTGGTCATCAATTGACCACCTGGAATACCGCCCCGCTGGAAGCC
>JAYKIX010000111.1:0-6284 GCA_035286005.1 Synechococcus sp.
ACAACAAGAGCGAGGATGATGATGATGCGTGAGGGCAGCCAGAGACTGCTGGCGAAGGCCTCGCGCCATGGGGTCGTTTGCACAATCAGTGCACCGATCAACCCCCGGGTGGCTGGGCTGGCCCCCAAGTGGCTGCAAAGCTCTCGCAACCCCCCCGCTTGACGTTGAAGCCAGAAAGGCCCAAGGCTCCAGGCGAGCAGTGTGGCGCCAAGGTCGTAGCCAATGCTCATCGGCAATGCATGGCTTGGGAGGAGCGCTAAAGCAACCGGGATTCCGAAATAGGCGGTGTTTCCCAGCACGCATCCGATTTGCAACGTCGGAGTCTGCACTGGCCTCAGCCTCGGGGGGAGGGCTTGAAGGGCAAGCATCCAGGAGGTAATCGCCGCCATGGCAATCAGAGCTGTTGCCAGCAGGTCTCCGTTCACGCCACTTTTGAGCAGGAGTCCAATCACGCTCAAAGGCACCCCAAAGCGCACCAGAGGACGGGCCAGGGCCTGGGTCCATTCAGGCTTGATGCGTCCGATCCAGAAGCCGAGCCCAAGGCTGGGAATCAGCTCTGCAAACAGCCTGATGATGGGACCCTCCAAACAGGGCTTCAACCCAAAGCTTAGGCAGGGATTCCTCCCCCTTTGTGACAGAGTGGCTACCGTCCATTAACAGGGGGTCTGGTTTGGCTTTTGCCTCAGCGCCTTCTTGTTCGATCCCATTGAGGATCGTTCACCTTCGCGAAACATTGATGCGCCGCCTCGATCAGTTGCGGCACACACTGGCCCATCAAGTGGAATCCCTCCCATGCGGTGATGAGGCCTGGATCCAGACGGAGCGGGAATTGGTGGCTGCCGAGCATGCTTTCCAGCAGCTCCATAGCGAGGTGTTTCGCTGACGAGAGATCGCTTCAAGCTGATCTGCAAGAGGCGATTTTGTGGAGATGGGCGGCATGCCCTTGCCGATTGATTGTCGATCGCTATAAAGATCGAGTTGCAGATTTTTCAATGCTGACTGGCGCTGAGTTGCTCGCGAAAGTAAAAGAGTTGGGCGACGCCTCCAAGACCGATCTTGCAACGGCTTGTGGCTATGTCTCCAAGAAAAAAGACGGCTCGGATCGGGTGAACTTCACTGCCTTTTATGAGGCCCTCCTGAATGCCAAGGGCATTGATCTCGGCACCGGAACAGCTGGGATCGGAAAAGGAGGTCGCAAACTTTCCTATGTCGCCAAGGTGCAAGGCAATGGCAATCTGTTGATTGGCAAGGCCTACACCGCCATGCTGGATCTCAAGCCTGGTGACAATTTTGAAATCAAGTTGGGCCGCAAGGTGATTCGACTGATTCCCGAAGGCGGCGTTGAGGGTGACGAGTGATCGCCGCACTACGGCGACTTAAGGCCAGGCATCGTCAGCCTGGCTTTTTTTTGGCTGTTCAATGAATCTGTTGTAAAAATCGGCGTGTGCGTTCCTCTTTGGCCTGGGTGAAGAACGTCTTGGAATCGGAGCATTCCACAACCCGGCCAGCATCCATGAACAGCACCCGATCTGCCACCTCTTGGGCAAATCCAAGTTCATGGGTCACCACCACCATGGTCATGCCCTGCTGAGCCAGAGCGCGCATCGCATCCAGCACTTCTTTGACTCTCTCTGGATCAAGGGCACTGGTGGGTTCATCAAATAGCATCACTTCCGGTTTGAGTGCGAGGGCCCGGGCGATTGCCACCCGTTGTTGCTGGCCGCCGCTCAGTTGGGCTGGATACTTCGACGCCTGTTCTTGGATGCCCATTTGTTCGAGCAGTGCCATGGCCTGTTGGTTCGCCTGGGATCTCCCGACCTGCTGCACCCGCATGGGCGCCAGGGTGATGTTGTCGAGAATGCTGAGGTGGGGAAACAGATTGAACTGTTGAAACACCATCCCCACACGCCTGCGAATGCGTTGGATCTGGCGCGGATCCGCTTCACTGTCGAGACGGAAGCCCAGCACATCGATCACCCCAGAATCGATTGTTTCGAGCCCGTTGAACGTGCGGATCAGGGTGCTTTTGCCGGAGCCAGAGGGGCCCATGACCACCAGCACCTCCCCTGGGGCGACCTCAAGACTGACGTCATCCAGCGCAGGGTGGGCTGTGCCATAGCTTTTGGTGATGGCGTGCGCTGAAATGGCAGGCGTCATAGTGAGCATCTTGCGCTGGTGAAGCAGTCAGGCGGTTCAACCGCTGAGAGGGGAGCTACTGAGCTCAATCTTGCGGCAAAGAAGGGCCATGGCGGTGCAGAACAGCCAGTACACACAGGCGAGCCAGGCATACACCTCGAGATGGCGGCCAATGAAGCCGGGGTTGGCCAGCACACTGCGGCCGATGCCGAGCAGTTCCACCAAACCAAGGAGTGCCATCAGGCTGGTGTTCTGGAGTAATCCGATGGCTTGATTGCTCAGAGATGGCATGGCGATGCGGAGAGCCTGGGGCAGCACCACCAGCTGAAGGCTCTGAAATCTGGACAGGCCAAGGGCGGCGGCAGCTTCATGCTGGGTCCAAGGGATCGCTTGAAGACCGCCGCGCACATCCTCAGCCACATACGCCGCAGCGAAAAGCGCAAATGCAAGAACGGCTCGCAGCAGGCGGTTCAGCTCGATTTCGACCGGGAGAAACAGCGGGATCAGCAGCTGCCCGAAAAACAGCACGGCGATTAAAGGAAGAGCCCGCATCAGGTCGATGTAAAGCCGGCTGACGAGGCGAACGAGTGGCAGGTCGCTGGTGCGGCCCAACGCCAAAAGGATGCCAAGGGGCAGTGCCAGGGCTCCACTGCAGGCGGTCAGTAGAAGGGTCAGCGAAAGGCCTCCCCACTCACGGGTAGGAACGCTGCTGAAGGCGAGACCTCCCCCAAGAAGGCCAAGGCCTAAGGGAATCATGCTGATCCAGCACCAGGGGAGCAGAAGCTTCACCCATCCCACACGACTGAGGCTGGAGGGGCTCATCAGGGTGATCAAGGTGAGAAGGGCGAGAAGAATCAGCCAGAGCTGGGGGCGCCAGCGTTCTTCCACTGGAAAACTGCCGCTGAAGAAGAGAGGGAGGTTTGTGATCACCACTGACCAGTCGGCCGCAGAAACGATCCAATGACCTGTGGCCCACAGGACCCAGAGGATCACTGCAATCACGGCAACGCTGATGGTCGTGTCCAACGGATGCCGGCGTGCGTGAAGGCGCAAGGCTTTCCAGATCCGCATCAGATTGAAAGGGAGATCGTTTGTGGACTGCATTGGCGCTGGTCTGTCGCCATCAACCATGTCAGTTCAAGGCCTCGGGAAAGGGCCCAACGCTCCATGGCCCGCTTCAGGACGGAGGCGGAGAACAGAAACATCGCAAGGGCTGGGTCGTGAGCGCCATCTCTCTTCAATTCGGCCGAGCGCGCCTCCTGGATCGAAGATCGCCATCAAGGCAAGGCTAGGAGCGTTGACCGCGTTGGATGACCACGCGGTTCAGCACTTGCATCCCTCCGTTAATCAGGAGATTTAGGATTAAAAAGCTCAGCATCAACAACAGAAAACCCTCAACGGCTCGTCCTGTTTGGGTAATGGTTGTGTCGCTGACAGCGTAGAGATCTGCATAGCCAACGGCGATGGCCAGAGTGCTGTTCTTGGCGAGATTCAGGTACTGGCTTGTCAGCCCTGGAAGGATGGCTGGTAAAGCTTGTGGCAGAACGACCTTTCGCATACCCACGGGTTCGGGTAGCCCAAGACTGCGGAAGGCCTCCCACTGGCCCCGGGGTACCGCCTCGAGCCCTCCTCTGACCACCTCAGCAATGGATGCTCCTGTGAAGACGCTGAGACCAAGAAGCACAGCGGTGAACTCCACACTCAACTGAATTCCAAGGATGCTGATTCCCTGGTTGGTGAGGGTAAAGAAAGATCCAAGGGGCAATCCATTGCTCTGGGGTAGACCCAGCAGGGCCACGAAATACCAGAACAGGAGCTGCAGCAGGAGGGGCACCTGCCGGACGAGCACCACATAAAGCGTGGAGATCCTTCGCAGGAGCGGATTCACACTTCTGCGCGCGGATCCCGCGAGCACTCCGAGCAGGGTGGCAGCAATCAAGCTGGATGCGATCACCTTGAGGCTGTTGAGCCAGCCCACCACGAGAGCCCAGGCGTAGCTGTCGGATGGGCGATAGGGCGCGGCATGCTCGGAGAGGGCAAATCCGGCTGGGCGTCCCAGCCATTCGAAGCTCAGGCCAAGGCCAGTGCGAATCAGATTCACGGTGAGGTTGTTGATCAGCACTCCCATCACCGTGAGCAGCACCAGCGCTACACCCAGTTGGAGCAACCATCGGCGGGAATGCTGCTGGATCATCGAGTGCACATCATTGGAATGGCGGCGCCGTCATCGTGCCGCCGTTCTTGTAGAGCTGGTTCATCCCCCGGGGGATGCTCACCGCACTGGTGGGGCCGAGATGGCGGTTGTAAATCTCTCCGTAATGGCCTGTTGCCACAATCACCTTCACCACGAAATCGGGTGCCAGACCCAGTTTCATTCCCAAGTCGCCCTCCACGCCGAGGAAGCGTCTCAATTGAGTCAGCCTGGGATTCGACTTTGCCTCTTCCAAGCGCTCTTGAACGTTGGCTTGGGTGATTTCAAGTTCCTCGGCGGTGATCAGCGCGTACACCACCCATCGCATCGCATCGGCAAGGCGTTGGTCACCTCCGACTGAAACGGGCGCCAGTGGTTCCTTGCTGAGCACTGTCTCGAGAATGACGTGCTCTCTTGGTTCTGTGAATCCTGATTGTGCAGAGGCCAGTTGGGAGCGATCGGACGTCATGGCACTGCAGCGGCCCTGCAGATACCCAGCCACCACTTGATTCAGGTCTTGGTATTTGATCGGTGTGTAGGCAATGCCACGAGCGTCGAAGGCATCGTTGAGGTTTTGCTCAGTGGTGGTGCCCGATCCCACGCAGATGCTCTGCCCACGCAGATCGTCCAAGGAGCGGATGCCGCTTGAGCGTTTCACCATCAACCCCTGACCGTCATGGAACACAACAGGAGCAAAGGTCACACCATTGCCTCCCGTCGCATCACGGCTGAGGTTGAAGGTTGTGTTGCGGGAGAGCAGGTCGATTTCGCCGGTGCGCAGGGCGGTGAAGCGTTCCGGAGCGGTCAGCGGGCGGTATTCCACGGCCGAGGCGTTTCCGATCAGTGCGGCGGCAAACGCCTTGCACAGATCGATGTCTAGACCCGCATAGGTTCCGTCGGGCTGCAGAAAACTAAAGCCTGGGATCTTGCCGCTCACTCCACAGCGCAGCGATTGGCGTTGCTGGATCAGACCAAGCCGTGATGCCCCCCCCTCACCGAGGGTCGCGCATCCCTGAAACAAGAACGCACAGGCGAGCAGACCCCATCGCAAGCGGAACCCCATGCTCAACCAACAGGTAGGTCAACTGTGTCAGATGCGAAGAGCATGGCTCTTGATGATGTCCTCAGAGTTCTTAGTGTGATGTCACTGCGAGCTGAGGCATGGTGATCCAGCTTTGTCGTTGGCATGCCGCTCTTGTGACTTGTGTTTTGTTGTTCAGTGCCGTCGCACCGGTAGGGGCTGCAGACACAGCAGCCCGGCGTCTGTACAACAACAAGATGACCCTGATCGGTGTGCTGCGAGAGGGTGCCCGTCAGCGGGCGATTGCGAGTGGTGACCTGGAGACTCTTTGTTTAATCCTTGGCATCGGACTTGATGTCACGGATCGCTATCTCGCAGGATCCGGGTCTGATCCGACGCTGCGTCAACGACGAAAGTCCATGCAGGCTGACCTCAAGACCTGTCTTGACGCGACTCAGCGGAGCACCCGATGACAACAGATCTCACCCTTCCGCTGCTTGGCGGTGGCCTCCTCATCCTGGTGATTGTGGCCGGAACAGTGGTGGTGCTGTTTCGGCCCAGCGACACTCAACCATGAGCGTCTTCCGGTTGTAGGCCGATCCTCTCAAGCAGATTCAAGCTCTCTGGGTTGAGACCTTCGATGGTCACCGTGGATCCTCCGCGTTCGAGCTTGCGGGAGATTTGATTGAGGGCGGCTACGCCGGTTTGGTCCCAGATGTGTGCTGCGCTGAGGTCAATGGTGATGTGTTTGGGATGCTCGTGCAGATCAAATCCCTGCAGGAAATAGACCTTGCTGACAAAGAACAGTTGCCCACTAACGCGATAACGCCGGTGGTCGGCGTTGATCTCTTCAACTTCAACGCGAATCACCTTCGCCACCTTGCGGCTGAATAGCAGCGCCGCAAGGGCGACCCCAGCAAGCACACCCAGTGCCAG
>JAYKIX010000112.1:0-17290 GCA_035286005.1 Synechococcus sp.
CTCGAAGAAAACTGGGGCAAGCCCCCCGGCAACCTCAACAGCGATGGCCAGAACCTGTTGGTTTACGGCCGCCACTTCGGCAACGTGTTCGTTGGTGTGCAGCCCACCTTCGGCTACGAGGGTGATCCGATGCGCCTGCTCTATTCCCGCAGCGCCAGCCCCCACCACGGTTTCGCTGCTTACTACACCTATCTGGAGAAGATCTGGAAGGCCGACGCGGTGCTCCACTTCGGCACCCACGGTTCGCTGGAGTTCATGCCAGGCAAACAGATGGGAATGAGCGAAACCTGCTATCCAGATTCCCTGATCGGCGCCCTGCCAAACCTCTACTACTACGCAGCCAACAACCCATCTGAAGCCACCATTGCCAAGCGTCGGGGCTACGCGTCCACCATCAGTTATCTCACTCCCCCCGCTGAGAATGCGGGCCTTTACAAAGGATTGAAGGAACTGGGTGAGCTTGTGGGCTCTTACCAGCAACTGCGCGAGAGCGGACGCGGCATTCAGATCGTCAATGCGATTGTTGAAACAGCCCGTCAGTGCAACCTCGACAAAGACGTTGAGCTTCCTGAAGACGACGCGGCGACCCTTGACCAGGACGGCCGTGACGGTGTGGTGGGTGCGGTGTACCGCCAGCTGATGGAGATCGAGAGCCGCCTGCTGCCCTGCGGCCTGCACACGATTGGCAAGCCACCTACAGCGGAAGAAGCGGTGGCCACACTGGTGAGCATCGCTGCGCTCGAACGCGATGAAGAAGGGATCCGTTCCCTGCCTGGTCTGCTGGCGGAGGCTCTCGGTCGCAAAATCGAAGACATCTACAAAGGCAACGACGAAGGTGTGCTCGCCGACGTTGAGCTCAACCGGCAGATCACTGAAACCAGCCGTGCTGCCATCGGTGCCATGGTGCGTTCCCTCACCGGTCTCGATGGCCGCGTGAATCTGCGAGGGAACTTCGGCTGGCTGATGGATCTGCTGGCGAAGTTCGGCTTCAAGCTGCCCACTCCTTGGTTGCGCGCCTGCTGCAACGCCGGATTCACCAGCATCGACTCCGTCGAACTCGACAAACTGTTTGCCTATCTGCGCTTCTGCCTCGAGCAGGTTTGCGCCGATATGGAAATGGAGAGCCTGCTTCGTGCTCTGGATGGTGAATATGTGCTTCCCGGTCCTGGTGGTGACCCGATCAGGAACCCTGGCGTGTTGCCCAGTGGCAAGAACATCCACGCTCTGGATCCTCAAGCTATCCCGACCCGTGCTGCTGTCGCAGCTGCCAAAGGCGTTGTCGACAAACTGATCGAGCGCCAGAAGGAAGAGCAGGGAACCTGGCCTGAAACGATTGCCTGCGTGCTTTGGGGCACTGACAACATCAAGACCTACGGCGAATCGCTGGCGCAGATTCTTTGGTTCATCGGTGTGCGTCCTGTGCCCGATTCCCTCGGCCGAGTCAACAAGCTGGAGCTGATTCCTCTTGAAGAACTAGGTCGTCCTCGCATCGACGTAGTGGTGAACTGCTCCGGCGTGTTCCGTGACCTGTTCATCAACCAGATGGCCTTGATCGACCAAGGCGTGAAGATGGCTGCCGAGGCCGAGGAACCTCTCGATCAGAACTTCGTGCGCAAGCACTCCATGGAGCAGGCTGAAAAGGATGGCACCAGCCTGCGCGATGCCGCCTGCAGGGTGTTCTCCAACGCCAGCGGCAGCTACAGCTCCAATGTGAACCTCGCGGTGGAGAACAGCACCTGGGAGGAGGAAGGAGAACTGCAGGAGATGTATCTCTCCCGCAAAACCTTCGCCTTCAATGCCGACAATCCAGGCGAAATGAACCAGAAGCGCGACGTGTTCGAATCGGCGATGAAAACCGCTGATGTCACCTTCCAGAACCTCGACTCCGCGGAGATCTCGCTCACCGATGTGAGCCACTACTTCGACAGTGATCCCACCAACCTGATTAAAGGCCTGCGTGACGACGGCAAAGCCCCCACCAGCTACATCGCCGACACCACAACGGCCAATGCTCAGGTGCGCTCCCTGAGCGAAACGATTCGTCTCGACTCCCGCACCAAGCTGCTCAACCCCAAGTGGTACGAGGGCATGCTCGATTCGGGCTATGAGGGCGTTCGTGAGGTGGCCAAGCGCCTCAACTTCACCCTCGGGTGGAGTGCCACCAGTGGCGCCGTCGACAATTTCGTCTACGAAGAAGCCAACGAGACGTTCATCAACGATGCTGAGATGCGCAAGCGTCTGCTGGAACTCAACCCCCATAGCTTCCGCCGAATTGTCGGCACATTGCTTGAGGTGAACGGGCGTGGTTACTGGGAAACCTCTGACGAGAACATCCAGCAACTCCAAGAGCTCTATCAAGAAGTCGAAGACAAGATCGAAGGCGTGGCCTGACCCCGATCTCCGGACGGTTCTCTCGAACCCCTTAAAAAAGCCTGCTCCATCGAGAGCGGGCTTTTTTATGGAATGGAGCGAACACGACAGCGCTCGGAGCAGAGGGTGTCGAGATCCGCTCGACCTGTCAGACGCAGCCGCTGGGATGCCCAAACCTTATAAACACGGTCCACGAGAGCTCCCAGGAGAGGCCAGGTGGTTGGGGCATAAATCCATCCAAGCCCAATCAAGCGATAGGCCTCTCGAAAAACGGAAACATCCGTAAGCACAGTTCCATCTGCGCGAATGGCATGAATGCGAGCCATCGCCTGGCGGTAGGTGATCCCAGCCCAGGCATCGGGGGTGTAATCCTCGGAATCAACATCGACAAACCGCAGAAAACCGCGCTGGTTGCGCTGACGCAGAAAACGAACCTCGCGGACGCACAACGGACATCCTCCGTCGTAGAGCAGGGTCAGTTGAGCCTGTGTGGTCAAGGCCAATCGGAGTGCATGGAATGGGGTTCTAGCGAACTGGCCAGAGCGACGCTGACATCGACACCACCTGACGGATGGGGGCCACATCATGAACCCGTAGGACGGCGACCCCGGCCGAGACCGCTCTGGCACACACCGCTGCCGTGCCCCACAGCCGGGCTTTTGCTCTTGGTTCATTGAGAACGGCCCCAATGAAGCGTTTGCGGGAGGGACCCAGAAGCAAAGGAACTCCGGGTTCGATCAATCGCTCCAACTGCTGAAGCAGAAGAAGGTTCTGATCGGTGCTTTTAGCAAAACCCAAACCTGGGTCCCAGATCAACTGTTGTCTGGCCACACCGGCAGACTCTGCGCGCTGTGTGGCCTCGAGAAGAGACTTCAGAACATCACCCACCAGATCAGGACCGTAAGTCGTCAGTGCATCCATCGTTTTGCTGTTGCCACGACTGTGCATCAGCACATAGGGACAACCGGCAGAGGCCATCAACGGCAACATGGCGGGATCACGTCGACCGCCACTGACGTCATTGATCCAGTTGGCACCGGCAGCCAGAGCCGCCTTCGCCACAGGCGCGAGAAAGGTGTCGACGGAGATCACCACATCAGGGTGAACATCTCGGATCAACGCGAGAGCGGGTAGTAAACGACGTATCTCCTCCTCAGCGCCCACCTCGTCTGCCCCTGGCCTGGTGCTCTGAGCACCAAGATCCAGAACATCAGCTCCAGCAGCCACTTGTCGGCTGGCTTCCTTCAGAGCCTGTTGTGGATGAATGAACTGTCCGCCATCACTGAAGGAATCGGGGGTGAGATTGATCACCCCCATCACCATGGTTCGTTGGCCCCAGCCTTCAGGCCAGGGGGAACACACCTGAACGGACACGCCGATCAGGCGACTTGATAGTTGGCGATGCGGGCAAAGCTCTCTGCTTCAAGGGAAGCACCACCCACGAGAACGCCATCGATGTCGCTCATCGACATCAGCTCATCAATATTCCCGGGCTTCACGGAACCGCCGTATTGAATGATCAGGTCAGGAGACCCCACCCAGCTACGAATCAACCCACAGATCCGATTGGCTTCGCTGCTCTCACAGGTCTTACCTGTACCGATAGCCCAGATCGGTTCATAAGCCACGATCAGGTTGGCGGGATCAAGACCTTCGAGCCCCTGCTCCACCTGACGGCGAATCACGCGCTCTGCTTCTCCGCGCGTGCGCTGTTCATCAGTCTCACCAACACAAACAATCGGAATCAGACCATTCGATTGGGCGGAACGGGCACGATGATTGATTTGTTCATCGCTTTCACTGAAATATTTGCGCGGTTCGCTGTGACCGACGATCGCGTAGGCAACCTCGTGCTCCAGAAGCATGGAGGGAGAAATTTCTGCGGTGTAAGCGCCGTGCCCTTCCCAGTGAACGTTTTGACTTGAAAGCTCGACTTTCGTTCCCTTCATGAGCTCAGCCATGGTGGAAATGGCTGTGAAGGGAGGCGCGACCACCAAATGCCGATCATCGGGGGTCCCAGCGATCAGAGGCAGGAACGTGGCCATCCATTCCCTGGCCTGGGCACAGGTCATGTGCATCTTCCAGTTGCCAGCGATCACCGGTTTGCGCACGCTCGAGCCCTCGCACTGTCAGCAGCAGCCAACTTACGTTCCAGCGCGTTCGTTGATGCCTCAGATCTCGGTGACATCGGCCTGATCGCTGCCCATCGTCACACGATCACCGACCTGAAGCTGACGGCCGCGACGCGTTTCGACGCTGGCATTCACTTCAACCTCTCCTGACTGGATCCTCATTTTCGCCTCCCCGCCAGTGGCCACCCAGCCTTGCCACTTCAGGAATTGATCAAGCCGCATGGGCGAGAGAACGCATTGGAGACCATTGATAGTGTGACGCGATGCTGAAACCGTCCGAAGCAGGCTTCCGCAGGTTGCTGCCGATGCTGCGCCCGCACCTGCGACAACTGGGCCTAGGGGTGACTTGCATGCTGGTGTATGTGGGCAGCTTTCTTCTGCTGCTCAACCTGGCCGGTGACCTCTTCCCTGCTCTGGGCTCCAAGGATCTTGGGCGGGTTCTGGCCCTGATCGGCCAGGGGGTGATGATTTTTGGGGTGCAGAAGTTTGCTCAGTTTGGGCAAGACTCGCTCCTCGCTGGTCCTGCCCTGCAGGTGAGTCAAACGCTGCGCAGTGATCTGTTCAGCCGTCTGCAGACTGTTGAACTGGGCGCCCTTGAAAAACTCTCTGCTGGAGACCTGACTTACCGGCTCACAGAAGACGCCGACAGGGTCAGTGAAGTGCTCTACAAATCTGTGCACGACACGCTCCCCAGTGTTCTTCAACTGACAGCCGTCCTCGGCTACATGCTCTGGCTCGACTGGAAGCTGACCGCCTCCATCCTGCTTCTCGCCCCCCTGATTATCTGGCTGATCGGCTTGTTCGGGGCACGGGTGATGGCAGCCACTGAACGCAGCCAGAAAAAGGTGAGCGAATTGGCGGGTTTGCTGGGAGAAGCGATCGAAGGACTGCCGCTGGTTCGTGCCTTCGCAGCGGAACCCTGGCTCCAGAATCGATTCGAAGACGAAATCGATCAGCACCGCCAGGCTCGCCACCGCACCTACAGCCTTGTGGCCCTGCAGCACCCTGTGGTGGGAATGATTGAAGTGGTAGGCCTGTTTTCGGTGCTGGGTCTGGCGGCATGGCGCATTCAGAGCAATGACCTCACCATTGCTGGTTTAAGCAGCTACCTCACCGGACTCGTGGTGCTGATTGATCCGATCGCCCACGTCACCAACAACTTCAATGAGTTTCAGCAAGGCCAGGCTTCCTTACGCCGTCTTCGTCAAATCGAGAGAGAGCCCCAGGAAGCCGCCGATCCAGACCCTTCCCTTGCGATTGGACGACCGCAGGGACATCTCAGGCTGAACGCCGTGACCTTCGCCTATGGCGAGGGATCCCCCGTGCTGCAAAACATCAACCTCTCGATCACAGCAGGGCAGGTGGTAGCGCTGGTCGGCCCTTCAGGGGCGGGCAAAAGCACACTCTTCTCGTTGCTTCTGCGTTTCAACACAGCCCAGTCGGGTTCCATCACCCTGGATGGCAAGGATCTCTCTCAGGTCAAGGCACGGGAACTGCGTCAACAGATGGCGCTCGTTCCCCAGCGCACCACCGTCTTCTCCGGAACCATTGCCGAAGCCATCCGATTTGGTCGCAGCGCCAGCCATGGGCAACTGATCGAAGCCGCCAAATTGGCCAATGCCCACGACTTCATCATGGGCCTCCCCAATGGCTACGACACCCAGCTTGAGGAACGGGGCACCAATGTCTCTGGAGGCCAGCTTCAGAGAATTGCCATTGCCAGGGCAGTGCTGGGAAATCCAGCTGTCTTGCTTCTGGATGAAGCCACCAGTGCCCTGGATGCGGAAGCGGAGGCTGCGGTGCAACTGGGGCTTCGACAAGCCATGGAAGGCCGCACTGTGTTGGTCATTGCCCACAGGCTCGCAACCGTTCAGGAAGCCGATTTAATCGTGGTGTTAGATCACGGACGAATCACTGAACAGGGATCCCATGATGCGCTGATGGCCTCCAATGGCCGTTACCGCGAACTTTGTGAACGCCAATTCATCAGGCTGAACAGCTCAGCAGAGGTGGAATCGTGAATCAGAGCGCGAACCCTTCTCAACAGCGAAAGCCTCAAGAAGCTTGGCGTTGGGAGTACCGAGTGGTGCACATCAACGTCAGCAATGATGCACCTCCAGTGCCTTCCACCCCCGAAGAGGCCAGCAAGAAGCTGCAAGGCTTCTTGAGTCCTGAGTTCATCAAGCAGGAATTTCCACAGCACTATCAGCAGGAGCCTCTGCAGCACAAGCATCCGGCTGCCCAGCTCCAGCATTTTCTCAATCTCCTGGGCAACGACGGCTGGGAACTTGTTGAAACAAGTCAGGTGGGAGGCCTGCTGATGTTCTTTTTTAAACGACTTGCGGCGCCCCCTCCATTAGCAACGAAAGAAACACAAACCAGCCATCGATCAAGCGATAACACTAAGGTTGAGCTGCGTGACTTAAATACATGACAACCTCGTCCCCATCCGATCAAAATCCTATCTTGACCTTTGAAGGCAAGAAATACGACCTCAACGCACTCCCTGATGAGCTCAAGGAATTGGTACGCGGCATGCAGGTCGCAGACGCACAACTGCGCATGCATGAAGACACTCTCAAGGTCCTTGCCGTAGGCCGTCAATCCATGGCCATGCAACTCAATGAGCGTCTGAAAGGCGTGACCCCACTAGCCAGCTGACATTCCAGTTTCTGAAAGCCATTATTTTTTCAAGTTAATGCCGATTGAAGCCCCCAATGATAGGGGGCTTCAATCGGCATTAACGCAAGAATTATGACTCTGAGAAGCGATAGGCTTTTGTCAAAGAAAAGACTGTTCCAGAAAGGAGAAGCAACGAAATCAGGTTTGGCAGAGCCATCAAAGCATTGAGAATGTCAGCGATATCCCAGATGGACGAAGGGGCAATTGCCCCCATCACGACCACAGCAACCCAAATCAAACGAAACGGTTTGATGCCTTTGACCCCCACCAGAAACTCGAGGCATCGCTCGCTGTAGTAACTCCAGCCAAGAATGGTGGTGGCGGTGAAAAACACAGTGCCGAAGGTCACCACCCAAGTGCCGCCTGGAAGTCCCCAACCGAATGCGGCCATCGTCAGGGTGACCCCTTTCGGTGCCAAGGCACCAACTTCCGGCATCCACTTCCCACTAAGAACAATCACCAATGCAGTCATCGTGCAAACGATGATCGTGTCGATGAAGGTGCCGAGCATGGCGACAGTCCCCTGCAGCACAGGATCACCCGGCTTGGCTGCCGCCTGGGCAATAGGCGCAGTGCCTAAACCGGCTTCGTTGGAAAAGACGCCACGGGCGACACCGTTCCTGATCACATCACCGAGAACACCACCAGCGACGGCACGCCCTGTGAAGGCATCACTCACGATCACCTGCAGGGCATTAGGGATCTCACCCAAGTGAGCCAGGAGAATCGTGATTGCTCCGCCCACATACAGCAGCGCCATGAAGGGCACCACACGGGAGGCAACACGTCCGATGCGTTCAATGCCACCAAGAATCACAGCAAATGTGATGGCGGCCATCACCGCACCGGTGACCAAAGGGGGAATGTTCAAGCTCTGATTGAGGGCGCTAGCCAACTCATGGGATTGGACGCCATTCCCAATCCCAAAACCAGCCAGCGTGCCGAAAATGGCAAAGAGAACGGCCAACCAGCCCCACCCTTTGCCGAGTCCATTGCGGATCGTGTACATCGGGCCACCCACATGATCCCCGAGCTCATCCACCTCACGGAAATGCACGGCGAGTAGTGATTCCGCATATTTGGTGGCCATCCCCACAAAGGCCATCAGCCACATCCAGAACACAGCACCGGGGCCACCGGCCGCAATCGCGGTCGCCACTCCAGCTACGTTGCCCGTGCCGATCGTCGCCGCGAGAGCCGTCATTAACGACTCAAAGGCACTCACATCTCCTTCGCCAACAGGATTGCGAATCGAATCGATCGCTTTTCGAGCCCCGAAACCGATCCTGCGAATGGGCATCAACCGCAGGCCGACCATCAGATAAAGGCCTGTAAGGCCTATCAGCCAAAGCATCCATGGACCCCAGACCCAGGTCTGAATTTCTGACAGCAACTCCTGCATTCGATCCCAGGAACACAACTCCTGGGATCGTGCCATATGCGCAGGGGTTCAGCGAATCGGATTGAGCGCTTCGAAACGGAACACCTGTCGTCCGGCGGGAGCGTCACCGAAAGCCTCGGTTTCCACCACCCGCTCACTCAGAACCCAAGGCCCATCGGCGACCAGAGGACTGAAGGTATCCGTGAATGCACTCCTGCCACCACGGGGGGCTCCCGTCGAGGGATCTGCGTATTGACTGGTGTAGGTATGGCTGAGATAACCGGCACCGGTATCGGTCGTGCTGCCGGTATGAATCGTTACCACCGTGCCGTGAATGTGGCGGTGGACCATCGTGACCACATCGTTAGCGATGCGGTAGCGATCACCGACGCCTTTGCCACCGATGATCACTTCCAAACCTTGATCGTTGGTCTCACCGGCGGTGAAAGTGTTCTCGCCATGCACCTGTTCAAAGCTGCGACGAACCCGGTGAATCGCCACCTCCCAAAGCTGAGACGCGATCGCTTTCTCCACCTCGGCATCGTCAATGCCGGCAACTGAAGCCTTCAGATCCGCACCCACAGAGAACGTGCCTTCGACACGGCGATCGTCCTGAATCCACACACATCGACCCTGGTACCCACCAAACCCAGGCTCCCAGGTGTAACGGTTTTCATAGGCGGCGCGAAAAGCCTCGCGGCAATCACTGCCAGGGGCAATCGATGGGCTCAGTGCCTGGGTCACAACCGAACTCTGAATGTTGGTGATGACCTTAATGGCCGACGACGTTGCGATGAACGTCCTGAAGCGCGTGAATCGATAGGGTTTCGGCCTGCAATGCAGCAATCGCTTCCACAGCCGCACAGGCTCCGGCGAGGGTTGTCACCGTGGGAACTGAATAATCAAGAGCTGCTCGACGGATGTAGCGATCATCATGAGCGGCCTGACGACCAATGGGAGTGTTGATCGCCAGCTGAATCCCACCGGAACGGATCAAATCCTCAATATTGGGGCGACCCTCATGCACTTTGAGCACGGAGCTCACCTTCAATCCAGCCTCGGTGAGGACCTGGGCTGTCCCTGAAGTGGCGGTCAGATCGAAACCGAGGTCGATGAGACGTCGGGCCACTGGGACGAGAGCCTGTTTGTCGCGGTCATGGGTGGAGAGGAACACACGACCTGAAGTGGGCAGAGCATCTCCAGCGGCCAGTTCAGCTTTGGCATACGCCATGCCGAACTCTTGGGCAGAACCCATCACCTCCCCTGTTGAGCGCATTTCAGGTCCAAGCACCGAATCGGCACCTGGGAAGCGTCGGAAGGGGAGTACCGCCTCCTTCACAGCCTGAAGAGGAGGGCTTGGCTCCTGCGTCAGACCAACCTCTGCCATGGTTTCACCAGTCATCAGGCGGGTGGCAAGACGGGCAAGGGGGACACCCGTGGCTTTGGCCACAAAAGGAACCGTGCGGGATGCACGGGGATTGGCCTCGATGATGTAAACGATCTCCTCGCCTGAGGCGTCGCGCTGAACGGCGAACTGAAGATTGATCAAACCCTGCACTTTGAGGGCCACGGCCAACGCCTCAGTCCAGCGCCGAATCAGATCAAGAGCCTGCTCACCGAGAGACACGGAAGGTAAACAACAGGCGGAATCTCCGGAGTGAATGCCCGCAGGCTCAATGTGCTCCATGAGACCGCCAATCACGACGGATCCATTCCGGTCGCAGAGCGCATCGACATCGACTTCAACGGCATTTTCGAGATATTGGTCGATCAGCACTGGGTGGTCAGGTTCGACTTGAACCGCCTCCACCATGTAGCGATTCAGTTCCTTCTCGTCGAACACCACCTCCATGGCACGCCCCCCGAGCACATAGGACGGGCGAACAACCACGGGGTAGCCCACACGGGCAGCAACAAGGCGGGCCTCTTGCTCACTGCGGGCAAGACCATTACGGGGCTGACGAATGTCGAGCTCTCGGAGAATCGCCTCAAACTGTTCTCGATCCTCTGCGCGGTCGATCGACTCAGGAGAGGTGCCCAGGATCCGAGTCCCAGTGATGCGACCGGCATCGCTATGGAGCCAATTCAACAATGGCAACGCCAACTTGAGCGGCGTCTGGCCGCCAAACTGAACGATGACTCCATCAGGACGCTCGGCTTCAATCACATTGAGCACGTCCTCAAGGGTGAGGGGCTCGAAGTAGAGCCGATCACTGGTGTCGTAGTCGGTCGAAACGGTTTCCGGGTTGCTATTGACCATCACCGTGGCAAACCCGCGGTCCTGGGCAGAAAAAGAGGCGTGGCAACAGCAGTAATCGAATTCGATTCCTTGGCCGATGCGGTTGGGGCCACCACCCAAGATCATCACCTTGCGCCGTGTTTCCGGCTGCACCTCACTGGCCACGGGAAGCGTCTCCAGCTCTCCGGCCGCATTCAGCCTGCGCACAGGCCGCTCGTAGGTGGAGTAGTGATACGGAGTGGTGGAGGCAAATTCAGCAGCACAGGTGTCCACCGTTTTGAACAGAGGAGTAATGCCCAACCGTTGACGATGCTGGCGAACAGTGAGTTCATCGGAGCCAACAGCCCAGGCAATCTGACGATCGGAGTAGCCGAGCTGCTTGAGTTGCAGCAAAGCCACAGAGTCGAGCTGTTCAAGCGTTCGACCGCGCAACAAGGCCACTTCGGCCTCGATCAAGGTGCGCAGCTTGGCGAGGAACCAGGGATCGATTCGACTGAGTGCATGGATCTCATCGTCAGTCCGTCCTTCAACCATGGCCGCTCGCACGGCCAGGATTCGATCTGGGGACGGGGTGCGCAGGCTGCGTTCGAGATCCGCTGAAGGCAGAGCGTGATCTGGGCGGTCACATCCCCAGCCTGAAAGTCCCGTTTCCAGGGAACGGAGAGCCTTCTGGAAAGACTCTTCAAAACACCGGCCAATGGCCATGGCCTCGCCCACAGACTTCATGGCTGTCGTCAGCACTGCTGGCGAACCACGGAACTTCTCGAAGGCGAAGCGGGGAATCTTCGTGACCACGTAATCAATGGTGGGCTCGAAGCAAGCGGGTGTCTTACCCGTGATGTCATTGATGATTTCGTCGAGGGTGTAACCCACCGCCAACCGTGCAGCGATCTTGGCGATTGGAAACCCGGTGGCCTTACTTGCCAGAGCTGACGAGCGACTCACCCGAGGATTCATTTCAATAACCACCACATCCCCGTCCTCGGGATTGATGGCGAACTGAATGTTGCTGCCACCCGTCGCCACACCAATTTCGCGGATGATGGCGATCGACTGATCGCGTAAACGCTGATATTCCCGGTCGGTCAGGGTTTGCGCCGGAGCAACCGTGATGGAATCACCGGTGTGAACCCCCATGGGATCGAGATTTTCGATGCTGCAAACGATCACGACGTTGTCGACCTGATCGCGCATCACCTCCAGTTCGAATTCCTTCCAACCCAGCAGCGACTTCTCGATCAGGATCTGGGAGACAGGGCTTGCCTCCAGACCGCTCTTGCAGATTGCTGCGTATTCCTCAGGGTTGTAAGCAATGCCTCCTCCGCTGCCACCCAACGTGAATGCGGGTCGAATAATGCGAGGGAACGTTCCAATGGCGGCACCGACGGCTTCAGCTTCTTCCTGACTGGATGCAATCCCGGACGGGCAAACCTTGACGCCGATGCGCTCCATGGCCTGCTTGAACAGCTGGCGGTCTTCGGCCTTGCGAATGGCGGGCAGATCAGCACCAATCAGCTCCACACCGAAACGCTCAAGGGTGCCGTTTTCCGCCAACGCCACGGCCAGATTCAAGGCCGTCTGCCCTCCCATGGTGGGAAGCAGCGCATCAGGACGCTCCTGCTCAATCACCCGGGTTACCACCTCAGGGGTGAGCGGTTCGATGTAGGTGCGATCCGCCAATTCCGGATCGGTCATGATCGAGGCGGGGTTGGAATTGACCAACACCACTTCATATCCATCAGCTCGAAGCGCTTTACAGGCCTGCGTTCCGGAGTAATCAAACTCACAGGCTTGCCCGATCACGATCGGACCGGAACCCAGCAGAAGGATGCGACGAAGATCAGACCGCCGGGGCATGGGCTTCCAGAAGTAGCCAAACCTGTCCAGCCTCCCATGGCGCAGTCCCGCAATCGCCCTCGCGAGGGCCGTCACTCGCTAGCGTGAGCGGATCTGGAAGCAGGTCAGAGGACTATGAGCGAGCTCCAGCGCCTAAAGGGGCTGCTGCCACCGGAAATGCAGAGCTGGGTGTTCGTGGAGGCTGCTGCTGCCGTGGAACCACCCCTGATCACCCTGGAGGAGATCGGCCGAGACGAAGTCGAGATCCAGGTGGATCTCGACCAATGGGACAACCTCGCCCTCGACCATCGCAATCTGCTCTTTTGGCACGAGGTGGGTCGGGTGCAGAACGACACCATCCCCCGTGACGGTTGGGAAATGGCCGCTCTGGCCATCGGTCTCGGTGGCGCGATTGGCGAACTGTGGGTCCAGGACGGTCTTCTACTGCTGATGGCTTTAGGGCTGTCGGGTTTTGCCGGCTACCGCCTTTACCTCAAAAACAATTCTGAGAAACGCCTTCAGGACGCCATCGCGGCTGACGAGCGGGCCATTGATCTGGCGTGCCGCTTCGGCTACAGCGTCCCGAATGCCTACAAGAGCCTTGGTGGCGCCCTCAAGGAGTTGGTGGAGCAAACTCGCAAGAAGAAAAAGCGCAGCTTCTACGAAGACCGACTCGAAGCACTTCGCAAGAGTGCCAGTAAGGCCAGAGCTGAAATGGCCCAACAGCAGGGGTCCAGGGAATCCGTTACCAGCGAGAACGTTTATGGCTGAACCCCAAGTTCAGGATCTCGACAGTCATCAGCTGGCTGAACTCGCCGCCGATGCCTGCGATGACCGCAAGGCCACCGGAATCGAATTAATCAGGGTTGATGAAGTTTCAAGCCTGGCCGACTGGCTGGTGATTGCAGGGGGCCACACAGACGTCCAGGTTCGAGCGATCGCCCGTTCCGTGGAAGACAAGCTGGAAGAAGCCACCGGTCGCCTTCCGCTCCGCAAGGAAGGCGTAAATGAAGGGCGCTGGGCGCTGCTCGACTACGGGGAATTGATCGTTCACATTCTTCAGCCCGGTGAACGCAGTTACTACGACCTTGAGGCCTTCTGGGGCCACGGTGAACGCCGAAGCTTCGTAGCGTCAGAGCCAGAACAGGCTCCCTGATCAGAGTTGATGGCCAGCACGATTGCCTGTCCCGTTCCTCCAGAGCAACGCCCCCAGGAGGAATTTCAACAGTTGTGCTCCTCGTGGTTCTTTGCCTGGCCCACCGCTTCCCAACAGAGCCTGGATCGGGCTCTGTTGGTGAGTTGGTTGGTCATCCTTCCCCTCACAACCCTTGTGGCCAGTGGCAGTTGGGCCCTGCGCAATGATCCGGCTCGTCTTCTGGCTGCAGGGAGTGTTGCCGCTTTCGTTTTGCCCATGCTGCTGTTGGTTCGTCAGTGGCTTGGGTGGAGCTATGTGCACAAGCGGCTTCTCTCCGAGCAGGTCGAATACGAGGAATCCGGTTGGTACGACGGCCAAATTTGGGAGAAGCCATTGGCTTGGCGTGAGCGAGATCTGTTGATGGCTCGCCACGAAGTGCGACCGATCCTTGGACGCTTGGCGCGCGCCATGGCATGGACAGCGGGGTTGATGCTCGGGGGAGCCAGTCTCTGTCAGGCTCTCTGAGCAGCTCCGCGTTCCGGATTCATGGCCCTGCCTTCCAGTCTCGGCGGAAGCTCCGCGTCAACGCTCCCTCCGCTCGAAGTTCGTCTGAAACGGAACGCCTGTGAAGAGTCGATTCACAGGGTCCACGCCGTGGTCTGTGACCAACGGGGTCGGATTTTGATGCGTGCTGGCCAGGCCAACTACGCAACCTTCATTCGTTCAGCCCTCAAGCCTTTCCAGGCCCTTCCTTTCCTCAGCAGCGGGGCAGCGGCTCAGGTGGATTGCGGTGATCGCGGGATCGCCATCAGCTGCGCGTCCCACGCCGGGACTGCTGGCCATGCTCGGGAAGCTTTCAAGATCCTCTGGAACGCAGAGTTGGACGCAAGCCAACTGCAATGCCCTGTGCCGGCCTGGGGCAGTAGCCCCCTTGAACACAACTGCTCGGGCAAGCACGCCGCCTTTTTGGCCACCTGCAAGAAGATGGCGTGGCCCACAGAGTCCTACCTGCAGGGCGATCATCCTGTTCAGCAGGAGGTCAACCGGCGAGTCGCCGAACTGCTCGGCCTCCCAGCAGAAGAACTTGTGTCGGCCCGCGACGACTGTGGGGCACCCACATTGCGCCTAGAACTGGCACAAATGGCACTGCTTTATGCCCACCTCGGAGCATCAACCCAGGCCGAACTGGAGCAGATCAGCCGGGCCATGCTCGCCCATCCGCATCTGGTGGCTGGAGAGGGGAAATTCGACACCGAACTGATGCGTCGTTCACACGGCCAGGTTTTAAGCAAAGGTGGGGCAGAAGGAATCCAGTGTCTGAGCCGCGTTGGCGAAGGCTTAGGCGTCGCCATCAAGGTTGAAGACGGATCCAGGCGTGCCAAGCAAGCCGTTGCCCTGCACCTACTCAGGCAACTGGACTGGCTCACTCCAACCGGCCTTGACGAGCTGGAAGACCAGGTCTTGGTGCTTACCCCCGGGGTCCATCTCGAGGTCCAGGGATCCCTGCGCGCGTAACGCAGACGACTGCAATCACCACTGTGTATGATTTACAGGTCGCTTATGCGTCGCACGCCGCGGGGTAGAGCAGTCTGGTAGCTCGTCGGGCTCATAACCCGAAGGTCGGGAGTTCAAATCTCCCCCCCGCCACCACTTCAAAAGCCCCCTGGAGTTCTCCTTCAGGGGGTTTTTTGTTGCGAGCAGCTCCCCTCGCCACCAACGACGTCGAAAGGGGTTCGCCAGCGGCAGTCCGCTCGGCAGGCCGCGCAGAATGGCCCCCATCAGCATCAACAGCGTGAACCAGCGTCCCTTTGAGGCGATCGTGGTTGGATCGGGGGCGACCGGAGGAACTGCCGCCCTGACCCTCGCCGAGGCGGGCATCAGGGTTTTGGTGCTTGAAGCCGGTCCACAACTGAGCGTTGATCGGGCTCTGGGGAAAGAACCAGCCAACACCATCCGCAGACTGCAAGGCCTGATCAGCGGCGCCCATCGCCAACAGGCGCAGCACCCCGGCTACTGGAAGCAAAATCCAGAGCTGTACATCAACGAACACCAGCATCCCTACAGCCACCCAGCCGATCGGCCTTTCCTCTGGACCCGGGGCCATCAAGTGGGAGGACGAAGCCTCACCTGGGGAGGCATCACCCTGCGGCTGTCGGATCGTGATTTCAAGGCCGCTGAAGTCGACGGCCATGGTCCTGTATGGCCGATCAGCCATCAGGACCTCGATCCCCACTACACAGCCCTGGAACAACTGCTGGCGGTGCATGGTCAAAGGGACGGGTTTGCCCAGGTGCCCGACGGATGGGCCACCCAAGCACTCGCATCGACGCCTGAGGAAGCCCACTTCGCCAGCACGGTTCAGCAGCAACTTCGCTTCCCCTGGATGCCATCACGGGGATTTGAGCTTCCTGCCCGATCACCGGACAGTCCATGGCCCCGATCCAGCAGTCCAGGGAGCACCCTGCACCGCGCACTGGCCACCGGACGCGTCGAAGTCTGCAGCGGCCAGATGGTGGAACGCCTGGTGATGTCTCCAGGCCAGGACCGGGCCAGCGGCTTGATCAGCATCAACCTCAGGGATGGAACCCGCACCCGACTCGAAGCGCCCCTGATTGTGCTCTGCGCTTCAACAATTCAAAGCCTGCGCATCCTGCTCAATTCCGAACAACAAACCAGCCCTGGGGGATTCAAAGATCCGTCAGGACGGCTTGGCCATTCCCTGATGGACCATGTCTCCAGCTGCCGCTTCTTCTGCATCCCGGCCCGATCGGATCAGGCGAACCCCGCACCGCTCTCTGGTGCTGGCAGCTTCTTCCTGCCTTTTGGCTCCTACCTGGAGGCCACCGAATCCGTCAACTTCCTGCGCGGCTATGGCCTCTGGGGAGGCATCAACCGCTTCGATCCACCGGCTGCATTGCAGCGTCAGTCGGGGTTTCGGCTCGGCTTCCTGATCGGCCATGGCGAAGTGTTGGCGGCTGATCACAACCGCGTCAGCCTCTCGGATCGCAGCGATGCCTGGGGCGTGCCCATTCCCCACATTGATTGCCAATGGGGCGCCAATGAACGGGCCATAGTGAAACACATGCAAGCCACCATGGAAACGGCGATCAGCGCCGCCGGAGGCTTGATCAAGCCCCTGCAAGACCTGCTGCACATGCCCCTGGTGGAGCCCTTGGTTGCAGCGAGCGCAGCCGTTGGCGAGCAGGCTCCACCCCCTGGTTATTACATCCACGAAGTCGGAGGGGCTCCCATGGGAGAGGACGAATCCACCAGCGTTGTGGATCGCTGGAATCGCCTGTGGCGGTGTTCGAATGTGTTGGTGGCGGATGGGGCCTGCTGGCCCACCTCCGCATGGCAGAGCCCGACGCTGACGATGATGGCGATCACCCGGAGGGCCTGCCTGGAGGCGGTCAGGCGCTCGGGCGGCTGAACAGGTCGTTGAGATAGCGCTCGGTCACGGCACGGTCACTCGAGCCGTTCTGAAACAGAAAATTGGCAAGGGCGGAGCTCATCAC
>JAYKIX010000113.1:0-10813 GCA_035286005.1 Synechococcus sp.
TTCGGCTTCAGGGGCTCGCTCAGAAGCCGAGCGGCTTCAAGCGTTGCAGGAGTGATCGGGGGATGGGTCCGACGGGCCATCGCCACCAGGAACGACTCTCCTTGCAGGCGTTGTTTGGCGTCTCCTCGAAGCAGAACACGGCTGATTGCGATCGCCGTGGCTGGAGCCGGCGTGGCTCCCTTGAGGCAGTGAATGCCGCCCTGTCCATCGCCAAGGCTTGCCAGCGCCAAGGCAAAGAGTTGCCGGTCGCGGGCTGGCGTGTTGGCTTGCGGTTGGCAAGCCGCGCGAATGACGTCGCTTGCACCGGGATGAGCAGGACCCCAACGGGCCAAATGGAGTGCCTGTTGGTTGTGTACCGCCCGCTCCAACGTGGCCGGGTGGGCCGGATGGTTGCTGAGCAGCCAGCTTGCAAGGGCAGGATTGTGTTCAGAGAGCTGATAAGCGCCATCCGCACTGAGCGGATTGTCTGGGAAACGGGTCAGCAAGCTGCGCCAGAGCCGCGTGGCCAGCGGTTGATCCCCGAGCTGGCCAGCGGTGCGGGCCTGTTGCACCAGCACCGCCGCTGCCACGGGAGACCGCCCCCAGCCTTGCCCTTGAAGCAGCCTTTGCCTGCGGTGCGGTGAATTCTGGTCCGAAGCAGCCAGCAGAAGGGCGGCGTCACGGCGTTGGGCGGGGTCCCAGGCCCATCGATACTGTCGCCACAGCGCCGTTGGATGGGAGGTAGGCGTGGGTGGGGTTTGCCAATGACGCAGTGCTTCTTGCGCGATCGCGATCGCGCCAAGGCTTCCGAGGACGCTGCCGACAAGCAACAGCTGGCCGCTGGGTGGACGGAATCTCAAGCCGGAGACGGGGGCTGCTGGCATTCTGTTGCTAGGCACGATTCCCGGCATGGCGAAGGAGAAGCGAGCGCCTCGTCCGGGCCAGAAGCAACGGAGACGCTGCGGCCTGGCGTGGTTGCTGTTGCTGTTGGTCTGGGGCGGGCGTTGGATCTGGCCCTTGCTTTGGCTGCCTGGATGGGTGGTGGTGCTGCTGGGGGTCTGGGCGGTGCTTGAAGTGGTGGCGTTGTTGCTAGGTCCTCAACGCTGGCAATGAGCTCAGGCCCTCCGATTAACCTCCTGCTCTCTCCTTAGCCTTTCGATGGCCGATCACGCCACGCTGCCCCTGGGGGTGCCTCATCACGCATCCCAGGCGGCCTTCGGCACCGATGGTGTGCGTGGCCGGGTGGGAACGGTGATCACGCCGGCCCTGGCTCTGCAGGTGGGGTACTGGTGCGGACGGGTGTTCCCGAAGGAAGGTCCGGTGCTGATCGGGATGGATTCCCGCAGCAGTGGTGCCATGGTTGTGGCGGCTCTCACGGCAGGCCTCACAGCCGCCGGTAGAGAGGTCTGGACTTTGGGGCTTTGCGCAACACCGGCTGTGCCCTTGTTGATTCGTCATTGCGGGGCTGCAGGCGGATTGATGGTGTCAGCGAGCCATAACCCTCCGCATGACAACGGCATCAAGGTGTTTGGCGCTGATGGCAACAAAGTTCGTCCTGACTCGCAGCGGGCCATTGAAGCCGGTCTGTATGGAGAAGCCGATGCGGCGGCTGCCCAGATGAACGCGTCCTGCGCCCCAGCCCATCACCGCCCGGAGCTGCTTCAGCACTATCGCGATGCCTTGTTGGCCAGCGTCCCTGGACAGGGTCTTGCGGGCGTGAAAGTGGTGTTGGATTTGTGCTGGGGTTCTGCCACGGCCCATGGCGCTGAGGTGTTTCAAGCCTTGGGTGCCGACCTCACGGTTCTGCATGGCCTGCCGGATGGCAACCGCATCAACGTCGGCTGCGGTTCGACCCATCTCGATCCCTTGCGGGAGGCGGTGATTAGCAGTGGTGCGGACATGGGCTTCGCTTTTGACGGCGATGCTGATCGCATGCTGGCGGTGGATGGGCAAGGCCGGGTGGTGGACGGTGATCACGTGCTTTACCTGTGGGGTTCGGCTTTGCAGGAGCAGGGGGCACTGCCGGACCAACGGCTTGTGGCCACGGTGATGTCAAATTTGGGCTTTGAGCGTGCTTGGCAGGATCGCGGTGGCGTTTTGGAGCGCACTGCGGTGGGCGATCAGCATGTGCATGCGGCCATGGTGACGTTGGGGGCCGCCCTTGGTGGGGAACAATCGGGCCACATCCTGTCATCGGCCCATGGCTTGGCTGGTGATGGCGTACTCACGGCTTTGCAGATCGCCACTCTTTGCCATCAGCGCCAGCTCACCCTTGGCGAGTGGCGGGATCAGAGCTTTCAGTCGTATCCCCAAAAGCTTGTGAATGTCACCGTGCCGGATAAGACACGGCGAACGGGGTGGGAGGCCTGTGAGCCGTTGGCGCAGGCTGTCGCAGCGGCGGAAACTGCCATGGCCGGCAGTGGTCGAGTTTTGGTGCGAGCCAGTGGCACAGAACCGCTGTTGCGGGTGATGGTGGAAGCGGCTGATCCAAGCGACGTGGACCATTGGAGCCAGCACCTGGCCCAACTCGCGGATCAGCACCTCAACGCTGGCTGAGCAGATCCCGGGCCAGGGTCAGAGCCCCGTCGCAGGCATCCCCTCCTGCGGACATCCAGCTCCATTGGCCCAGGTTCTGGTTGAGATGCTCATCGACGCGATCGTGCAACAGGCCTAGGTGGTTGATCGCTCCTCCCTGGGCAGAGATCAATGGGTGGTCCAGCTTGAGGGCCCGGGCCACTGCGGTCACCGCATCGGCGAGAGCCAGGGCGGATGCCTCGATCACCTGCAGAGCCATGCCATCGCCGGCCAGTGCCTGGGCATGCACCAGTGGGGCGAGGCGCGCGAGCTCTGCAACCCCTAGATCGGTCCCCGCGGCCAGTGCCTTGATGGCTGCTGCGTTGCTGCAATCCAGAGCGCTCCAGAGCGCTTTGCGAAGCGGTGTTTCCTTCACCCGCCCATCGGCCATACGCAAACTGAGCTGCAGCCCTTGGTGGCCGATGTCGAAGGCGGAACCAGCCCCGTCGAGCCGCCAGCCCCATCCGCCACAGCGGTGTTCATCGCCTGCCGCGTTGCGGCCGAGACAGATCATCCCGGTGCCGCTGATCAGCACGATGCCAGCACTGTTGGGGAAAGCCCCATGCAGGGCCGTGCGTTCATCGCCGGTCACCAGGGTCTGGGTTTCGGGCAAATTCAGGGCTGTACTCAGCAGGTGCTGACCGCGCGCCTGAAGGGCTGTGCCCTGTTCGATGCCGCTTGCCCCCATAACCGCTGCGTCCAGGGGTGTATCGAGCGGTAGCCCGTCAGCGTGCAGGGCGGCTTCAAGGCTGGAGCGGATCGCTGCATGAAAGCGTGCTTCTCCTTGTGGGGCATCGAGATGGCTCACCCCACTGCCTTCCCCCTCCACCAACCTTGGTTGCGGCGCCAGTTGGTTGTCGCGAGCACGGTCATCGCCAGCAGCCTTCCACTGCTGCAAGCGGCAGCGAGTGTGGGTTTGACCGGCATCAAACCCGGCGATCAGCACGGTTGCTCCTTGGGCTCTGATGGCATCAACGGTTGGGCCAGGGTCGCCAAGCAGAAGAGGCCAATCACCTGCACCTCCGGGCGGAAGAAAATGGTGTCGGTTGCGCCTTGCACGAGCAGGCCGCCAATGGCGACGAGGCTGGCCAGCCGTTGCAGTGACAGGAGTCCATCGTTGTTGAAGCCGGCCAGTCCTTGTTTCAGGCTGCACCAGGCCAAGCCCAGGGTGGCAATCAAACCAGGAACTCCTGTTTCCACAAGGATTTCCAGGGGGACGGAGTAGGCGCTGAGCGCATTGAAACGGGGTTGCTGATACAGGGGATAAATACTGTTGAAGGCGGCATTGCCAGGGCCGATGCCGAGCCAGGGGCGGGCTTGCACCATGTCAAGCGACGCCATCCACACGTTGATCCGGAAGTTGTTCGAGCTGTCGCCACGGCCTGCTAGCAGGCTGGCCACCCTGGTGCGCACTGGTTCAACGTGGGTTGCAGCCACGGCAAGGGTGGCGACGGCCATCACCAGCAATGCCAGGGGGATCAGGCGCTTCCAAAGCGGTGGCCAATGACGGATGCTGCGCAGCACCAAAAGGAGCCCCATCAAGCCGAGTACCGCCACCATGGCCAGCCAGCCACCGCGGCTGTAGCTGAACAGGATGGAGGCGGCAGCCAACAACAGGCTGGCCCCTGCAAAGAACCGTTTTCCCCAGCCGCGCCATCGCAACACGGCCACGAGGGCCAGCGGCAGTAAGGGCACCAGAAATCCCGCCAGCAGGTTGGGGTTCCCAAGGGGGCCATAGACACGCACCGTGCCTTCGGCCACGGAATTCGGGTCGGCCCAACCCGCGAGTTCTTCGGTGGGTCCATAGAGCTGGCGCAGCGCCAGCACGCTGCTCAGCAGTCCGCCACTGAGAAGAGCGGCCACCAAACGGTCCCACCACAGGGGTTGTTGCGCGAGCAGCTGGCGCATCAGGGCGTAGACCCCGAGATAGCTCACGAGTTTGACCAACCCCTTGGCCGCTGCCATGGGCACTGGAGAAAAGCCAGTGGCAAGAATGGCGACAGCGCCATACATCAGCAGCCATCCGCTGATTGGAGCGATTCGTTCTGGAGGTGTGATCAGGGCCCAGAGCAACCAGAGGGCGCCGCAGGCGCTCACGACCAGGGCCAGTCCTGGCCGCGTCATGACGGGCAAAAAGGCCAACAGGGCCATCAACACCAAGCCGGCCGTGGTTTGCAGTCGGCGCTGCTGCAGGGCAGAACTGGTGATCAGGCCTTGCCAGCGCAGCAACAGCGGCGCCGCGGCCACCGCATCAGCCATGGGGATGCTCCTCAAGGAGTGGGTGTGGTGTCTGCCGGATTATCGACCCGTTCCCAGGCTTGTTCGAGATCTGCAATGGATGGCAGTGCATTGGTGTTGCGGCGGTAAAGCACCCGATACACGGGGAGGTTTTGATCGAGCACATAGCGCTCTCGTTCCGTTGGCACCGGCAGCGGATTGGGTCCGCGCCAAGGCTGGGGATCCGCTTCGGGTCGATCGAAGCATCCGCTCAGCTCGGTGAGGGCCACCATCGGCTCGATCACGTCCAGAACGTCGCTTTGCATGAACAACTCACGCCCTGGTTGGAGGGCGGCTGCGATTGCGATCAGCAGGGCTGGCTGCAGGACCCGGCGTTTCTGATGACGCTTCTTGAACCAGGGGTCGGGGAACTGGATCGACACCCGCTGAAGACGGTCTGCGGGTAAGGCCTCCATCCAGCCTTGAACGCTCACATTGGCGTTGCAGAAGAGGAAGTGGAGGTTGTGCTGTGCTCGTGCATCGCGGTCGCGCTGGGCGGCTATGACCAGGGGCCTGCGGATTTCGACCCCGAGATGATTCCACTCGGGCTGCACCTGGGCCAGGCCCAGCAGAAACTGCCCTCTGGCCGAGCCGATGTCGAGGTGAATCGGCCGGCTTGGGTCGTCGAACAACGCATCTGGCCCGGGTAATTCCAGGGGCAGCTGGAAGAACCGGCTCAGGGGATTGACGTGCTGGCGCAATGGTCAGGCGTTGGTGGTGCTCTCAGCTTCTGACATTGCCAGGGGGGAGTGACACAACAGTCCCCAGCAGGCGGTGTAGCCATGCAGATGGGTGCTTCCTGCCAAAGGTCCCACTTCTCCGTTGCAAAACGCGCCTGCGACCGGGAGGTCAGCGATCACTGACCGGGCAATCCCCACATCGCCGTCGGCCCTGCCGAACAGACCCGCTCCGCGGCCGAGACAGGCAAAGAGCAGTCCGATGAGGGGGGGCTGGTCACAGCACTCCCTGGCGTCGCACAGCAACTGACGGGCTTCCTGACAGGCGGCCTCCGCTTCGCGGAGATGGAACTGCACGTTTTGGCCGATGCGGATGCGTTCCGCCACGGCGATCGCTCCGTTGCGTGGATCAACGCCAATGAGATTCCGGATCAAGAAAGCGCTGCGGGGCTCGGGGCTGCCGTTGGGCCCCATCAGCAGTGCTTGCCGCTCAACCCCAAGGAAGAGGGAGTCCTTGACGCTGTCCCGCGCTTGGTCGTCAAGCTCGGCGAGCACTTTCTGAAGGCAGGCCACCGGGGTGTCATGGGAGGTCCCATCACTGAGCTCAAGCAATACATTGCGCTCAGCCTTCTCGATTGCGAAGACTGGCCCAATGGGTTTGCATCCTTGGGCTACGGCGGGTTCCAGGGTCCAGTCACCACCAATGGCAAGACCCACTACACCACTGGCAACCTCCTGATCGTGCAGCAGTGATCCGTGGGGGGCGGCATGAGGAGCGGCAATCCCGCCAAGGCAAGGCGCCGATGGGAAGGCGTAGTCGAGTCCGCTGATGAAATCGTTGATGCTGCCGCTGCTGGGGTCGATCAGCACCACCAGTGAACGCAGCTGATCGGGGTCAATTCCTAACCATTGATGCCACTGCGTGTTGGAGCCGTCCAAGTCCGGCAGGGTGTCGGTATCCACCGCGAAGGGCTGCAGCACGGCTCCCGGAAGATTGAGCAGCGTGACGCTTAGGCCGCAGGTTTGTTCCAGCTCATGGGGTTGACCGTCCTGGCCCGTGCCGACAACGCCCCCGCCGATGCAGCCAAGCCAATGTTCAGCCTTGAGGTGCGACTGCAACAGGGGCAGCAATCTGGGCAGATCACTGGCGAAATGACTGGAGACGAAGACCAGTGCCAGGTCAGCCTTGTCTTTGCCGAGCGTGTTGCTGACTTCAAGAACCGCTGCATCGAGTGAGGATTGACTCGACAGTGCCGTGCGGCAGCGGGCCTGCCCCTGGTGCGAGCGGAACCAATTGAACGGAGAAAACGGCCCCATCGCTGGACCTTACCAACCCTGCCGGAACAGACGCGGGCGCCGATAATGGCGCCGACTTGAGCCCTGCCAGTGCCCGATCTCCCTTACCGCAGCCTGGTGTGGCTGACCTATCGCCTTGGGGCCACCTTTGCGTTCGGCTTGCCGTTGGTGCTCTTGATCTGGGCCTCCCTGCGCAAGGAGGTGGCTATTTCCCGGTTGATGGGGATCTACTGGAAAGTCGCCAGTCTGTTGGTGATCACCCTGTTGCTGCTCACGGATCAGCGTCCTCTGGGCTACGTCACTGCGCTTCTTGCTCCGGTGTTGATGACCATCAGTGTGTGGTTCTGGGTGGATCTCAATGAGGAATTGTCTGACCGTTCGCTGCGGATCCCCCTGGTGCTCACCGTGCGGCTTTGGCGTTGGGCGCTGAGTGGTTTTTCGCTGATCGCTACGGGGATGGCGATCAGCAGTTTGTCGTGCGTTTCGGCCGTCAGCGGCGCGGAGTGCCGTGCCTGGTTGGAAGCACCCCAGGGACTCCACTTGGTGTTAGCCAAGGTCTTTGACTTCCTCTTCGGTGGCGAATGGACGGCGGCCGTTGCTGCTTTTCTCGGCTACGTGATGCTCGTGGCCTATGCGGTTGGTTTGCTGCAGTGGGTGCTGATGCGTCTTCCCCGTCAGGGACGGGTTGCCGGTGACTTCTGAGCAGCTGATCGCCCTGGAGGCGATCAGCAGGGAGCATCCCGATCGGGTTGTTCGCCTTGTGGGTGAGGTTCCGCTCGACGAACACTCTGTTGAGGGTTTGGAAGTGCTGATTTTCCGTGGCTTCAGCAGCTGTATCACGCATCCCACGGCCTTTGACCCCGATCAGACCGTGTTACCGGCCGGAGCATCGATCACGGGAGCGACTCTTCTGAAGGGGCCGCTCAATCCCGCGTTTGAGCAGCGGCTGGTGGGCCCAGTGCCCGTTGAGCAGCTGCTCGATGCTGCTGCCTGGATTTAAACGCAGCGCATCGCAAGGCTTAACGACGGTTCAGGACGTCCACACAACGTCCGCACAAGTCGGGATGGTCGCTGTGCTGGCCGATGTCGGTTTCGTAGTGCCAGCAGCGCTCGCATTTCTGGCCCCGTGAACGGGCCACTTCGATCACGGCCAGATCGCTCTCCTCGCTGGCCAGGAGTTCGGCCCAGGGCTCGCCACCCAGTTGAACCTGAGACACCAGCAGCCAGTCGTGAAGACCATCCACGTCGGTGTGGCCATGATCCTGCAGCCAAACCATGGCTGCCTGTAATTCGGGATCGCGCACCTCGATGCGAACGGCTGCTTCAAGCGAGGCTCCCAGTTCCCTGTGGCCGCGGCAGTCCTCGAGAACACGGTTGACCGCACCACGCAGTTCGCGGAGCTGTTGCATCGGTGCATTGAGGCTTGGATCACGCCACGTCTCCGGCACTGTTGGCCAGCCGCGTCGGAACACGGAGTTCTCCTTCACGGGATAGGGAAGGTTCTGCCAGATGTCTTCGGCCATGTGGCAGAGCACCGGGGCGATCGCGCCAGCGAGCCGTTCGATGATGAGGGCCATCACCGTCTGGCAGCTACGACGACGAGCGTCATTGGGTGCGCTCACGTAAAGACGGTCTTTGGCGATGTCGAGGTAGAAGTTCGATAAATCGCTCACGCAGTAGTTCTGCAGCAGCTGGAAGAAGCGGAAGAACTCGTAGTTTTCAAAGGCTTCTGAAATGCTGTCGAGCACCACGGCGGTGCGCTGCAACATCCAGCGATCCAGGAGGGGTAAGTCCTCCACTGGGATGGCGTCGTGAGCTGGATCAAAGTCGTGAAGATTGCCCAGCAGATAGCGGGCGGTGTTGCGAACCTTGCGGTAAACGTCTGCCAGCTGGCGAAGAATTCCAGCGCCGATCGGCACATCGGCGGAGTAGTCGACCGAGCTCACCCACAGGCGCAACACATCGGCGCCATAGGGCGGCTCCTGTTTCTGGTTTTTCCCGCCTTCGATGATCACCATCGGATCAACGACGTTGCCCAGTGATTTGCTCATCTTGCGGCCCTTCTCATCCAGGGCGAAACCGTGGGTCAGCACGGTGCGGTAGGGCGCGTGGCCGTTGACGGCAACGGATGTGAGCAGTGAACTCTGGAACCAGCCACGGTGCTGATCGGAGCCTTCGAGATAAAGATCGGCTGGGTAGCTGAGCCCATCGCGCTTGCTGGCTACTGCAGCCCAACTGGAGCCGGAGTCAAACCAGACGTCCATGGTGTCGGTGCCCTTGCGCCACTGATCGGCTTCCGCCTGGTGGCTGGGGGGTAGGAGTTCCGATTCGTCTTTTTCCCACCAAACGTCAGCACCGTGTTCGGCAATGAGCGCCTTGATGTGGGAAATCGAGTCGGCGTTCAGGAGCACATCGCCACTGTTGCGGTGATAAAACACCGGAATGGGCACCCCCCAGGTGCGCTGGCGTGAGATGCACCAGTCGCCCCGTTCGGCCACCATCGATTCGATTCGGTTGCGGCCGGAGGCCGGAAGCCAGTTCACCTGGTTGATGGCGGCGAGCGCATCACCGCGGAATCCCTCCACGGAGGCAAACCACTGTTCTGTGGCACGGAAGATGGTTGGTTTTTTGGTGCGCCAGTCGTAGGGATAGCGGTGGCCGTAGCTCTCGTGTTTGAGCAGAGCTCCCGACTGTTCCAGGGCCTCAAGGATGGCTGGGTTGGCATCTTTCAGCACATTGAGACCGGCAAAGGGGCCTGCGTCATCGGTGAGGGTGCCTGCTTCATCGACGGGACAAAGCACAGGGAGACCATGCTTGCGGCCAGTGTTGAAGTCGTCGACGCCATGGCCGGGGGCAGTGTGCACAAGGCCCGTGCCCGACTCTGTGGTGATGTACTCGCCCCCGATGACAACGGGGCTCTGGCGGTCCAGCAGTGGATGGTTGTAGTGAAGGCCTGCCAGCTGAGCCCCCTTGACCACGGCCTTGGTGGTGAGTGCTGTCGCGAACTTGATGGCCAGCGCCTCCTGCAGATCAGCCGCCACGATCAAGAGTTGGCCATTCCCATCGGCAGTGATGGCGTAATCGAGCCTGTCGTTGACCGACACCGCCAGGTTGGCTGGAAGTGTCCAGGGGGTGGTGGTCCAGATCGCGACTTTCAGCAGTTGGGCGAGATCCGGTCCATCAGCCGGAAGCGCTAAGCCCTGTTGCTCGAGTTCCGCCCGTAGTGCATCAGGGAGAGAGACGGCTGGAAAGGCCACATACACGCTGGGGCTGGTGTGGCCATCGGGGTATTCCAGCTCGGCTTCCGCCAGGGCGGTGCGGGAGCTGGGGCTCCAGTGCACGGGCTTCAGACCGCGATAAATGTGGCCTTTGAGGGCCATACTCCCGAATACGTCGATCTGAGCGGCCTCGTACTCCTTTTGAAGGGTGAGGTAGGGGTGATCCCAGTCGGCCCAGATCCCCCAGCGCTTGAACCCGGCCATCTGGCCTTCCACCTGCTTCCGGGCATAGGCGGCTGCTTTCTTGCGCAGTTTCACGGGGGTGAGTGCTTGGCGCTGCTCCTGATCCATGCCCTGGAGCACTTTCAGCTCGATTGGCAGGCCATGGCAGTCCCAGCCCGGCACATAGCGGACTTTGCGGCCTTGCATCACACGATGCTTATTGATGATGTCTTTCAGCACCTTGTTGAGGGCATGCCCCATGTGCAAAGCACCGTTGGCATAGGGCGGGCCATCGTGCAGGGTGAAGACTTCGCCCGGATTGCTCTCACCGAGGCGCTGATCGATGCCCTGCTCCTTCCAGAACCCCTGCAGTTGGGGTTCGCGCTGGGTGGAGTTTGCGCGCATGCCGAACCCGGTCTCGAGCAGATTGAGGGTCTGCTTGTAGGAGGGGCGTTCCTCGCCGGCAGGGAGGTTCCCCTGACGCTGGCTCTCCTGGGGTTGGCTCTCCTGAGACACCATGGCGCTGCAGCAACCGGGATTATCAGTCCTGGCCGGTGCCTTCGGAGGGAG
>JAYKIX010000114.1:0-3890 GCA_035286005.1 Synechococcus sp.
GCAATGTCCGTGGTGGCGCCACGGCTGGAGCTGGACACCAGGCGCGCATATTTGCCAAGAATGCCCGTGCGGTACTTTGGCGCTGCTGGCACCCAAGCGTTACGACGATGTTCCAGTTCTGTGTCATCGACGTTCAGCTGGATCAGCAGCTGGTTGGCGTCCACGGTGATGCTGTCGCCCTCCTGCACAAGCCCGATGGTGCCGCCAACAGCAGCTTCCGGAGCCACGTGGCCAATCACTAAGCCGTAGGAGCCACCGGAGAAACGACCGTCGGTGATCAGGGCCACCTTGTCGAGCAGTCCCTGACCAACGATGGCGGAGGTCGGACTCAACATCTCGCGCATGCCGGGGCCCCCCACAGGTCCTTCGTTGCGCACCACAACCACATCCCCCGCCTTGATCTGGTTGTCGAGGATGGCTGCAAGGCAGGTTTCCTCGCTTTCAAAGACCCGGGCAGGACCGGTGATGACCGGGTTTTTGACGCCGCTGATCTTGGCGACGGCCCCTTCACTGGCGAGGTTTCCTTTGAGGATGGCCAGGTGCCCCTTGGCATACAAGGGATTGGAGAGAGGGCGAATCACCTCCTGGTCTGTCGGTGGCACTGAAGGCACATCCGCCAACAATTCCTTGAGGGTTTTGCCTTCAATCGTGCGGCAGTCACCGTGCAGCAACCCCGCATCCAGCAACAGTTTCATGACCTGAGGAATGCCTCCGGCCTTATGCAGATCCACCGTGACAAAACGGCCACTGGGCTTGAGATCGCAGATCACAGGCACGCGTTGCCGAATGCGTTCGAAATCATCGATGCTCAGTTCAACCCCTGCAGTGCGCGCAATGGCCAGCAGGTGCAACACCGAGTTGGTGGAGCCACCCACCGCCATAATCACGCTGATGGCGTTTTCAAAGGCCTCCTTGGTGAGGAGATCCAGGGGTCGAATGTTCGCCTTGATGGCGTCCACGAGAACTTCGGCGGATCGGGCTGCACTTTCGGCCTTTTCCTCATCCTCCGCGGCCATCGTGGAGCTGTAGGGAAGACTCAGTCCAAGGGTTTCGATGGCCGCACTCATGGTGTTGGCGGTGAACATGCCCCCGCAGCTGCCAGCGCCAGGGCAGGCGTTTTTTTCAATCGCCGTGAGCTGTTCCTCGTCGATCTTGCCGCTCGTGATCTGCCCCACCGCCTCGAAGGCACTCACCACGGTGAGATCGCAGCCTCCGAGTTTTCCGGGTTTGATGGTTCCGCCATACACGAAGATCGACGGAATGTTCATGCGGGCCATGGCCAGCATGGCCCCCGGCATGTTTTTGTCGCAGCCGCCAACGGCCAGGACTCCATCCATGCTCTGGCCATTGCAGGCCGTTTCGATTGCGTCGGCGATGACCTCCCGGCTCACCAGGGAGTACTTCATTCCTTCGGTGCCCATCGAGATGCCATCGCTCACCGTGATGGTCCCGAAGGTCTGAGGCATGCCACCGGCCAGACGCGCCGAAGCTTCGGCTCGCATGGCGAGATCATTCAGCCCCACATTGCAGGGTGTGATCGTGCTGTATCCATTGGCGATGCCGATGATCGGCTTTCCAAAATCACTGTCACCAAAGCCGACTGCACGCAACATGGCCCGGTTGGGTGAGCGCTGGATTCCCTGCGTAACGGCGTCGGAGCGGAGCATCAATGGCAGCCGGTGGCCGGTGAGTGACTAGCGCCAACCTACCGATGAGTGGGCCTCCCCCTGGATTCAGTGCCTCGCCCCGAGATCCTCAAGTTGCCGTCGGACGTCGGCGATGGCTGAATTCAGTTGTTCCACACGATGTTCCAGCTGCACTTCGTGACGGTCGTTCGCCTCAAAGGCTTCGCTGCCGTCCTGGAGACGCGGGGCATAAAGCATGGAGCGCTGGCGCTTGGTTCGCTGTCGCCGCTCGGCTTCAGACAGGAGCCACCAGGCCAGACCGGCTGCTCCCAAAACGGCACCGCTGATCAGGGTTGCAAAGGTGCCAGAAGCGGTTTCGCGCTGGGCCATGGTCAGCTCTCTGAGGATTTCAGGGTAGGCAGTTTGCGCCAGTTCTGATCAACATCCTTTCAACGGGTTCTCCGATCCCAGGAAGGATGCGCCCCTGCTCATCGAGGGCTTCATCAATACAGGCGGTGTGGATGGTGAGGTCAGGGACCTGCTCGCCAATCTCCTTGAGCCCTGGACTGGCTGCCACCGCCGTGATCACCCTCAGCCGGCGCCAATCGTCGACTCCCGCCTCCTGCAATTGTTTGAGGATGTCCAACAGCCTGCGGCCATCGCTGATTTGATCAGCAAACACCACAACACCTGCTTGGGGTTCAATTTCATTCGGCACACCGTTGAGACAAAGCTGTGCATTGGGAAGAACCTGCCTTGCTCCCTCCCAAAGGGCCAGTCCTCCTGGCAGAACGGGGATGGTGAGCAGGGGGACCGACCCTTCGATCACGCTCCCTTCCGTCTCTTGTAGTGGGGTTGTGACCTGCTCACGGCGATGAGGGAGCCAGTCCCGCACTGCTTCGTAACTCAACCAGCGCCCCAATTCTTCCATTCCAGTCGAGAACAAAGCTGCGGGAGTCCCCGCATGGCGGAGCACCGTGAGCCAGTGGGCGATCAGGGGATGGGGGGGTACCACCACCCTCAGGGTCTTGGCCATGACGCGTGGATCGGCGAACGACTGCCATAACGTGACCGTCAAACTACGGCAGGTGATCCACCGTCCTGCCCGCAGCCCCTTTCTCTTGAGCATGGCCGCCTCGTTCAGCCGTTCCGTTGCACGGCTCCTCAACCTTCAAATACGGCGTGTCATCCGTCTGTCCGCTGGTCTTGGCTTAGTGCTCAGCCTCTCTTGGCTCCTGGCATCTCCTTCTCTGGCGATCACTGCACCCGAACTCCGCGGGCAGAAAGCGGTGCAAGACATTTCCCCTGACATGCATGGTCAGGACCTCAAAGAAAAGGAATTTCTCAAAGCCGATCTTCAGGGGGTGAACCTCTCCGATAGCGATCTTCGCGGCGCTGTGATCAACACTTCGCTATTGCAGGGAGCGAATCTGCAACGCGCCGATCTTGGGGATGTGGTGGCTTTCGCGAGTCGATTTGATGGGGCAGATCTACGTGATGCCCGCCTGGAGAACGCGATGTTGATGCAGAGCCGGTTCAACGATGCCCAGATCGAAGGTGCCGACTTCACCAACGCGGTGATTGATCTCCCCCAGCTCAAGGCCCTTTGTGGTCGTGCTGAGGGCACGAACAGCGTCACAGGGGTGAGCACTCGTGAAAGCCTGGGTTGCCGCTGATGGCCAGGCTCCCTGTCACAGTGATTACTGGCTTCCTCGGAGCCGGAAAGACCACTCTGTTGCGGCATCTGCTCACCCACAGCGGCCAGCGGCTGGCGGTGATGGTCAACGAATTCGGCACGATTGGTCTCGATGGTGATTTGATCCGCAGCTGCGGTTTCTGTCCTGATAACGAGCTGGACGGGCGCCTAGTGGAACTCAACAACGGATGCCTGTGCTGCACCGTCCAAGACGACTTCCTGCCCACCATGGAGACCTTGCTCAAGCGGGCTGAAAGTCTTGACGGCATCGTGGTTGAGACGAGCGGTCTTGCTTTGCCAAGGCCTCTTCTGCAGGCTCTGGAGTGGCCTGAAGTGCGCACCCGCGTGATGGTCAATGGCGTTATCACCGTTGTGGACGGTGAGGCCTTGGCTGCAGGAAGCCCTGTGGGAGATCCAGAGGCCCTGGAGCGCCAGCGCTTGGAAGACCCCAGTCTTGACCATGTCACTGCCATCGACGAGCTGTTCGATGACCAGCTTCAAGCCGCTGATCAGGTGGTGATCAGCCGCGCAGATTGTCTCGATCCTGCTCAGTTGGCCTCGGTCAAGAG
>JAYKIX010000115.1:0-9050 GCA_035286005.1 Synechococcus sp.
TGAATTCCATGCCGGTGAGGCGGATGCGCTCATCACCGCGGAATACCTGCCGCTTGTTGGTATCAATGCGCAGGTCAGACACCTGAATCACCCCAGAGTTGGGGATGCCCGCCACCTGTTCCTTCTCTACGCGCCGCAGCACGCAGCGGATTCTTGCCTCAAGCTCTTTGGGGCTGAAGGGCTTCACCACGTAGTCGTCGGCGCCCAGCTCGAGTCCGGTAATCCGGTCGGCCACATCACCAAGGGCGGTGAGCATCACGATCGGAACGTCAGATTCCTTGCGCAGCTCCTGGCAGACGCCGTAGCCATCCAGCTTCGGCATCATCACGTCGAGCACCACCAGATCCGGCTCGCTGTTGCGGAAGCACTCCAGCGCTTCGTTGCCGTCGCAGGCGGTGATCACGTTGTACCCGATCATCGAGAGTCGGGTTTCCAGAATCCGGCGGATGCTGGCCTCATCGTCCACGACGAGGATGGTCTCTTTGGCAGGACTGGCGACTGTCATCAGGCCAGCGGGCTCTACAACAACTCGTTACACCTAAGTGGCTGACGGCCCCAGATATTCATCCGCAGCCAATTTTCTTCATAGTTCGACTTCTTCGTCGCCAACGTGCCCCGTTCCACCTCGATCTACGTCTGTCAGAGCTGTGGGGCACAGACCCGGCAGTTTTTTGGTCGCTGCAGCAGCTGCGGAAGCTGGAATTCGCTGGTGGAGCAGTCCCAGCCCAAGGACGATGGCCGCCGCCGTCGGGCTGGCTCGGATCCCCAAGCTGCTCCGAAGGCCCTCAGGTCCACAGCGATGGCTGATCTTGGTGATCAGCCAATGCAGCGCTTGGCCAGTGGCTACGCCGAATTCGATCGGGTGCTTGGGGGTGGGTTGGTGCCCGGGTCGCTGGTGTTGGTGGGGGGCGACCCGGGAATCGGCAAGAGCACCCTGCTGCTCCAGAGCGCTACGGCGATGGGGCAAGGCCTGTCTGTTCTCTACGTCAGTGCGGAGGAATCAGCTCAGCAGGTGAAGTTGCGTTGGCAGCGGTTGCAGGGGCAAGGCGCCGATCTTCAGTTGCTGGCGGAAACGGATCTGGAGCTGGTCCTTGAGGAACTTGAGGCGCTCAAGCCTGATGTGGCCATCATCGACAGCATTCAGGCGCTGCATGACGCCAATCTCACCAGTGCGCCTGGCTCCGTGGCCCAGGTGCGTGAATGTGCCGCCTCGCTTCAGCGTCTGGCCAAGCGACAGAACACGGCTCTTTTGTTGGTGGGGCACGTGACAAAAGAAGGCGTGCTGGCGGGGCCGAAAGTTCTGGAGCACTTGGTGGATGCGGTGCTCACCTTCGAGGGGGATCGTTTCGCCAGCCACCGCTTGTTGCGGGCGGTGAAGAACCGCTTTGGCGCCACCCACGAGCTTGGGGTCTTTGAAATGCGAGGCCAGGGGCTCGCTGAGGTGGGGAATCCCAGCGAACTGTTTCTGAGTGGGGAGCAGGCCAGTGGTGTGGCCACGATCGTGGCGTGTGAGGGCACGCGACCTCTGGTGGTCGATCTGCAATCCCTCGTGAGCACCACCAGCTATGCGAGTCCGCGGCGGACAGCCACTGGAATTGCGGTGAACCGGTTGCATCAGATCCTGGCAGTGCTTGAAAAGCACATGGGGCTGCCCCTGTCCCGCTTCGACTGCTATCTGGCGGTGGCTGGTGGTCTCGACGTGGAAGAACCAGCGGCCGATCTCGGGGTGGCGGCGGCGGTCGTGGCCAGCTACCGGGACCTCACCCTGCCTGCAGGCACGGTTCTGTTGGGAGAGTTGGGTTTGGGAGGGCAATTGCGGGCCGTCCCCCAACTGGAGTTGCGTTTGCAGGAAGCCGCTCGTCTGGGTTTTCGCCGGGCCGTGGTGCCCCACGGAAGTGGGATGGGGTCTGCCGCTGCTGCGTTAGGCCTGGAGCTGTTGGAGGCGTCTCGCATCACCGACGCTTTGGTGATGGCACTCGGCGATGGCGCAGCCTCCTAGGCAGAGGCCGCCTGACCGTGAAGACTGGCTCAACGTGCGCTTCGACGTCGGGTCAGAAATACACATCGACGTTGCTGCGACCGGTGGACTTCAGCCAGTTTTCAATGTCGAGATAGCCACCCGGGTTCAGGCGCACCGCCTGGGTCCAGGCCTCGGCTGCCTGGTCAAACCAGCTGTCGGCTTCATCACGGCGGCCTTCTTCCTCCGCCATCCGTCCGCGCTTTTCAAAGATCAGCCCCATGTTCTTCAGGCAGGAGGGCTGCTTGGGGTTTTCCTCGAGAGCCTTTTGATACGTCTCGATGGCCCGGTCCTCCTCCCCGTTGCTCATGTAAATGATGGCCATGTTTTTGAGCGTTTCCCCACGGTCGATGGGGTTCTCCTCGAGTTTCAGGCTCTCTTCGTAGTTCTCCAGAGCCTCGGCGTAGTCGCCGTCGTTCTGGGCGGAGAGGCCGTCGCGGTAGTAGACGTAGGCCTCCTTGGCACGGGCGTTGATCGGAAGCAGCTTCACGATCAAATCCGCCATCACCGTGAAACTCTTGTCGATGAAGTTGTCGTTGCGGTTGCTGCGGGGCACGGCGGGCCTGCTGGAATGCACCCATCCTGAGGCACGTGGCCCTGCCTAGCGTGCAACCGTCTTAAACCCTGCTGTGAGTCGCACTTCCGCCGCCGGCCCCCACGCCACCGTTCTTCTCGACGTGGAAGGCATGAAATGCGGAGGCTGTGTGCGGGCCGTGGAGCGCACCCTTCTGGAACAGGACGGTGTGCAGGACGCCAGTGTCAATCTCGTCACCCGCAGCGCTTGGCTCAGCCTCGAGGGTGAGGGCGAGGCCTTGGAGGCCGTCCTGAAGGCGCTGGATGATCGCGGCTTCCCCGCCAAACCGAGATCACAGGCCGCCTTGGCCGAGGGCGGTGATGAGGCCGAGCGCCGCTGGGGCTGGTGGCGTCAGTGGCGTCAGCTGATGGTGGCCCTGGTGCTGCTGGTGCTCTCGGTGCTTGGGCATTTGGCGGAGGGCGGCCATCTGCACCTTGCAGTGGTGGGTGAGCTTCCATTCCACGCTTCCCTGGCATCCGTGGCGCTTATCGGCCCAGGTCGGCCGATTTTGGTGGGGGGATGGAAGGCGGTGCGTGCCGGTGCTCCAAGCATGGACACCCTGGTGGGACTGGGTGTGAGCAGTGCCTATCTCGCAAGTCTGGTGGCTTTGATTTGGCCCCAGGTGGGCTGGCCGTGCTTCTTCAACGAACCGGTGATGCTGCTGGGCTTTGTGCTGCTGGGCCGTTTTCTGGAGGAGAGGGCCAGGGTGCGCACCGGCCGTGCTCTGCAGCAGTTGGTGGCGTTGCAACCGAATCAAGCCCGCCTGGTGATGGCCGATGGGAGTGTCAGGGATGTGCCGGTGGCCGCTCTCCGGCCTGGAGAACGGCTGCAGCTGTTAGCCGGTGACCGGATCCCTGTCGACGGTGTGGTGATCCAGGGCTGCTCCGCCGTAGATGTGTCGAGCCTCACCGGTGAGCCGCTCCCTTTGGAGGCATCGCCGGGTACCGAGTTGTCATCTGGAAGCCTCAATTTGGAGGCCACCCTGGAGATGGAGGTGCAACGGGTGGGTGCGGAGACCGCTCTCGCCAGGATCATCGCCATGGTGGAGCAGGCCCAGGCCCGCAAAGCGCCGATCCAGGGCCTGGCCGATCGGGTCGCAGGGGTGTTCTGTTACGGGGTGATCAGCTTTGCCACGCTCACCTTTCTGTTTTGGTGGCAGGTGGGGCCGCGGCTTTGGCCCCAAGTTCTGGCAGCTCCGATGCAGGCTGCCCATCACCATGCGGCGCATGGCCACGGCTTGCATGGACCACTCGGTGCCGGTGCGGAAACGCCGCTGGGGCTGGCCCTTCAACTGGCCATTGCCGTGCTTGTGATTGCCTGCCCCTGTGCACTTGGTCTTGCGACGCCCACTGTGATCACGGTTTCGTCAGGCCTGGCGGCCCGTCAGGGTTGGCTGTTCCGCGGGGGCGATGTGATTGAGCTCGCGTCGTCCCTCGATTGCGTGGTCTTTGATAAAACCGGCACGTTGACCCTGGGCCGTCCCCTGGTGTCGGAGCTGCTGGCCAGCGCTGATCCAGCCCGCATGCTCCAACTGGCGGCCAGTGTGGAGAACACCAGTCGTCATCCCCTTGCGCACGCCTTGTTGCAGGAGGCGCAACGGCGCAGCCTTCCTCTGCTGCCAGTGGTGACCAGTCGCACAACGCCTGGTGCTGGCGTGGCTGGAGAACTGGATGGCGTGGAGGGCACCGTGCGGGTAGGAGCCCCTGAATGGCTGCAACGCGAGGGGGTGACCTGGCCAGACTCCCTGAATGTTGCGCTGAAGCAGGCCGCACTACAGGGGCAATCCCTGGTGGCGGTGGCTCTGGGGGATCAGCCCCTTGGCTTGATCACGGTGGATGACCGCCTGCGACCTGATGCGTCGGTGGCTCTGGAGCGTTTGCGCGGCCAGGGGTTGCAGCTGGCGATGCTCAGTGGCGACCGCCAGCCTTCCGTGCAGCGTCTGGGAGGGGCTTTGGGCTTCGAACCTGATCAACTCGCCTGGCAGCTGCTGCCTGAGCAAAAGCTCGAGCGGCTGGAGGCCTACAGGCGCAGTGGCAGTGTGGCGATGGTGGGCGACGGCATCAACGATGCTCCTGCCCTGGCGGCTGCTGATCTCGGTATTGCTGTTGGCACGGGCACTCAAATCGCGCAAGACACAGCTGATTTGGTGTTGCTGGGTGATCGGCTTGAGGCGGTTCCAGAGGCGTTGCAGCTGGCACAACGCACCATGGCCAAGATTCGTCAGAACCTGTTTTGGGCTTTCGGATACAACGTGTTGGCGTTGCCTGTGGCCGCTGGCGTGTTGTTGCCAGGGTTTGGGTTGCTGTTGTCTCCGCCGCTGGCGGCGATGCTCATGGCATTGAGCTCGATCACGGTGGTCCTCAATGCCCTGAGTTTGCGGTTGCCATGAGTGCAATGCCAGGGCGCTTTCTGGTGATGGAAGGCATCGATGGCTGCGGCAAGACCACGCAGCTGCAGCGGTTGCTCGAGTGGCTGCCCACCAGTGGTTTGCTGCCCACAGGGGCCCAAGTGCTGCAAACGCGTGAACCCGGTGGTACGCCCCTTGGTCAGGCCCTTCGGGAGCTCCTTCTTCATCCCCCTGATGCTGCGGCACCGGGGCCTGTGGCGGAGTTGCTCCTCTATGCAGCCGACCGTGCTCAGCATGTGGACCGCATGATCCGCCCGGCCTTGGAACGCGGTGACTGGGTGCTGAGTGATCGCTTCGCAGGATCGACCCTGGCCTATCAGGGCTATGGGCGCCAGTTAGACCGGGAGCTGATCCTCACGTTGGAGCGAATCGCCACCGGTGGTTTGCAGCCCGATGCCACGTTCTGGTTCAACCTCCCCCTGGAGGTGAGCCTGGCCCGTCGGGAGCATCAGGCCAACGACCGGATCGAAGCAGCGGGCCAGGCGTTTTTGCAACGGGTGTGCGATGGCTTCGCGCATTTGGCGGCATCGCGTGACTGGTGGGAAGTCGATGCCCGTTGCAGCCAAGATGCTGTGTCGGAACAGATCCGGGTTCGGCTCCAGCACGCCTTCGGCGGTGCCGACTGATGGAGTCTCTCTTTGCCGATCTGGTGGCCCAAGAGCAGGCGGTGATGCTGTTGGGAGCTTCCCTCGCCAAAGACCGGGTTGCCCCGGCTTATCTGTTCGCGGGCCCCGATGGAGTCGGTCGGCGACTCGCCGCTCTGCGCTTTCTGGAAGGGGTTCTGCAGGGGGGCTCGGCTGACTTGCGTCAACGCCGGCGTCTGGAGGCGCGGAATCATCCCGATCTGTTGTGGGTGGAACCCTGTTATTCCCATCAGGGGCGTTTGATTCCCCGTTCCGAGGCGGAGGCCGAGGGGGTCATGAAGCGCACACCGCCTCAAGTGCGGTTGGAACAGATCAGGGAGGTGAGCCGGTTCTTGGCACGGCAGCCCCTGGAATCGACCCGTGGCTTGGTGGTGCTGGAAGAGCCTGAGGCGATGGCGGAGGGGGCGGCGAATGCCTTGCTCAAAACCCTTGAAGAACCTGGCCATGGTCTGCTGATTCTGTTGTCAGCAGCTCCGGAGCGGTTGCTCACCACCATCCGCTCTCGTTGCCAGCAGATCAGCTTTCAGCGGCTTGATCAAGGTCAAATGCAGACGGTGCTTGGACGGCTGGATGCGGACTTGCGTTTGAAGGCCGATGCGGCGCTGGCTGTTCCGGCACTGCAGGCGTTGGCCGCGGGGTCTCCAGGTGCCTTGCTGCGCCATGCCGACCATTGGCACGCCGTTCCTGAAGAGTTACGGGCCCGGCTGTCGGAGCTGCCCAGCCACCCTGTCGAAGCATTGGCTTTAGCCAGAGATGTCTGCGATGCGCTCAGCGGCGAACAGCAGCTGTGGTTGATCTCCTGGTGGCAACACCAGCTTTGGTATCAGCAAGGACAGGCCCAGGGGCTGCAGCGCCTGGAGCGTCTTCGTAGCCATCTGTTGGCCTACGTCCAACCCCGTTTGGCCTGGGAAGTCACCCTGCTGGATTTGATGGCCATGGGTTAAGCGCTGGCGCGCTTGTCTTCTTCGTCGTTTTGGTTGCGTTCCTGGCGGGCCTGGGCCAGCACATCCTGAAGATCTTCCAGTTGGGCTCCAGTGGGCAGCTCCAGGCAGTAGCCGGCCCCGTACACCGTTTTGATGAAGCGGGGTTTGCGAGGGTCGGGCTCCAGCTTGGTGCGCAGGTGACGCACATGCACACGGATGGTTTCAATGTCGTCGTCGGGCTCGTAGCCCCAAACTTCCTTGAGAATCAAGGAGGGGGCGACGGTTTGACCGTGGCGTTGGAGCAGGCAGTGCAGCAGCTCGAATTCCAGGTGCGTGAGTCGCACAGGTGTGTCGAACCAGATGGCTTCAAAGCGCTCCGGCACCAGGGTGAGCGGGCCGTAGCTGAGAATTTCGTTCTGGTTGGAGCTCCCGACTGGTGCCCTGTTGCTGCGACGGAGCAGGGCCTTGATCCGCACCTGCAGTTCTTCAAGGTCGAAGGGCTTGGTGAGGTAATCGTCGGCACCAGAATTGAATCCAGACACCTTGTCTTTGGTGCCTCCGAGGGCCGTGAGCATCAGGATCGGGATCGCGGCGGTTCGCTCATCGCGGCGTAGCCGTTGGCAGAGGGTGAGGCCATCCACCTTGGGCAGCATCAGATCGAGCAGGATCAGATCCGGGGTGTACTGAAGTGCGAGGGCTTGACCTTTGATGCCATCGTCGGCACGTTGCACGTCAAAGCCGTTGTGCGCGAGGTGCCCACCAACGAGCTCGCGCATGTCGCTGTCGTCTTCGATCAGGAGGATGCAAGGCTTCATCGGATCGCAGGCGCGGTTAACAGGTGGAACTCGACGGGGGAAGAAAGTCCTTTTTACGGATTCTCACAAGATTTGTAGGCCACCTGACGCTCGAGTGCATCGGGGTGCGGGTTGCACCGAGGAGAAATATTCGAGTTCCACACTGTGATTTGCTGCATCACATAGGGCAAGGGAGGCAGAGTCTTTTCAGAATCTCTTCGGAATCCAGCTGTGGTTTGTAACGGAACTGGGGCTGGTACCCAAGTCGTTGGTGCTTGTGTTGGCAATAAAAAAGCCACAGCGAATGCTGTGGCTTTTAAAAACTCCCCGGGCGGGATTCGAACCTGCGACCAATCGATTAACAGTCGACCGCTCTACCGCTGAGCTACCGAGGAATGGGACCCGAAGAACTTACCCTTCAGCCCCTCCGCCCCGCAAGCGGTTGGAGTTGTTGACGCAGATTTTGTCCCCTGCACCACTGGTCGATGCGGCCGCCTTCCATGCGGGCGGCGCCGTCGGCATGGTCAAGCTCGTCAAGTCGGTGGGTGACCCATAACGCGGTGAGCGGATGGTGGGAGCGATGGCAAAGCTGTTGAACTGCGGCCAGCACCGTTTGTTGACTGGCTGGATCCAGCAGAGCTGTGGGCTCGTCGAGCAGCAGCAGATTGGCATCGCTGGCCAAAGCGCCGGCGATGGCCAGCCGTTGTTTCTGGCCACCGCTGAGGGTGTGAATCGGACGGGTCGCCATGCCCGCAAGCCCCACCTGCTCCAGCAGATGGTCAATGCGTTCGTGGCGCTCCTGCGGACGGAGATTCCTGGGGAGGTTCAGCAGAAGTTCACTGCCGCAGCTTGGAAGTAGCAGTTGATGGTCTGGGTTTTGGAACACCAGTGCGGGCCTGAGGGTGCACCGCAGTTCTCCTGTCTGGGGTGCCAGCAGTCCCCCGATCATGCGGAACAACGTGCTCTTGCCACTGCCATTGCTCCCCACCAGCATCCAGAGCCCTGGACCAGGGATCGAGAAACTGCACTGATCGAGGGCTCGATTGCCGTTGGGCCAGTGGAAGCTGACCCGATCAAAGCGCAGTCCGGGGGCTGCGGATTCAGGCATCAAAGGCGAAGCCTGGGCGCTTGCTGCCGCCGCTGGCAGCAGTTTTTTCGTAGATCTGCACGGCCAGGATTTCGTTGCTGAGCACGCTCACCCGCTTGCCCTCCACCTTTTCGCAGCTCAGTTCCAGCAGCCGGGGTTGTCCGTGTTCGATGGCCTGACGCACCTGTTGATAGAGCTCTTCGGCTGCAGGCTGCTCCTTGCGTTGAACTGACACCGGCATCGGAGTCATTTTGATGGCGAGTTCAACGACGTACACAGGGTGGATCTGCAAGTGGAGCCCATTCTTGCGAATGCTTCCGCCAGCTGATGGCTTGCAAGGCTCAAACATCAGCGCTGGCCAGCAGGGGGTGAGTTGCAGTCGTTGCTAGGTATTTCCACTTATCTGCTTGAAGGATCCGGGCTTGGCTCCCCGCAGGACGGGCCGAGCCCATTAGGCTGCGCTACGTAACGCTTCATGAAGCGCCTCTCTCATGACGATCGCTGTAGGACGCGCGCCTCAGCGGGGATGGTTTGACGTCCTCGATGACTGGCTCAAGCGCGACCGCTTCGTTTTTGTCGGCTGGTCCGGCATCCTTCTCTTCCC
>JAYKIX010000116.1:0-7783 GCA_035286005.1 Synechococcus sp.
TGCTTTGGGCGAGGCAGCGATGCAAATGGGCAATCGCGTGATGGCGATGCGGATTGCTGTGACTGGGGCTCATCATCCCGAGCCAAAAGCCACGATCCCCCCTGATCACCAGTACGGGCTTGGAGGCGGCTTTGCCGTGACAGTCGAGCAACGCCATGCACAACTTCTCGGCCACTTCCATGCCCTTGGGTTTGGCCCGAAGACGTCGCAGCACGGGATCCACTTGGGAGAACGACACAAAGGTGGCGCTCTTGGCGTCCGTCACCAGAATCATCCCGTCCTGCCATTGCATTTCTGCCAGCAGGTCTTCGATTGACGCCAGCAGCGAGGGATGGGGGAAGGCCATGCGCAACCACGCGGCTTAAGGATTTCTTTCTAATCTTGCGGTGGCCTTGGTCGCAAGTGGCTCGTGTTGAGACTTGATTTCAAGTTGTGAGCAGCAGCAGGCCCATCTGACCTGCCATCAAGGTCCTGTGGCGGGCGCTCAGGAAGCCCGCTTCGAGGGCCATTGACTCCTGGTTTGTGCCAGAGGCAAAGCGTTGGAGGCTGGCTTCCAGATAGGCGTATTGGGGTTTCAGCCCGGCGAGGGCTGCCGCGGGGACAACAATCTGCCGCAAGTACTGCTGCTGAAAGCTGGAGGACAGGCTGCCCTCAGGGAGGCGGTTGAAATCAAGCACCCCGGCACGACGTCCAGGTTTCAGCAGCCGCCGCATCTCCGCGAGTCCGGCACTGGCGTCAGCAAGGTTGCGGAGGCCATAGGCCATCACCACGCCGTCAAAACGGGAGGAGGGCAGCTCGGTCGTGGTGGCATCGGCATGGATCCACTCCACGTGTAGCCATGCCTCCCTGGTGCGCCGTCGTTCAGCCAAAACGAGCGGTTCGGCCGCTGCATCCAGGCCGATCACCGAACCACCGGGGCGCACCGCCCGAGCGAGTGCCAGTGCCAGATCACCGGTGCCGCAACACAGGTCGAGCCAGCGTTCACCTGGTTTGGGTTGGAGCCAGGTGAGCAGTTGGCGTTTCCAGTGACGATGCAGGCCCAGGCTGAGCAGATCATTCAGGCGGTCATAGCGGGGGGCAACATCGTTGAACAGTTGTTCAACGGCTGCGGGATCGCCTGGTTGCACAGCCATCAGTTCAGACCGGCATCCCATTCAGAGTCATCACCATCACCAGCGTCAGTCCCACAGCGGCGGAGCAGACCAGGCAGCCGGCCAACATCAGGGAGAACTCGCGCTGCTCAATCGCCGCTTGCATCAGGGAGAGTGCCCAGGCCACCAAACCAATCACCGCAACTGAGCTGCCAAGGCCAAGCGGCAAGGTCCAGCTGTGGTTGATCAGAGGTAAGCCGGCCATCGGAGGTCGTGCGACCGCTCACAAAAGTTCAAAAACTTTAGAGAAGCTGCTCAGGCCTCCGGGGGTCGGATGGTGAATCCGCGTTTCAGAAGGTCGTTCTTGATCTGTTCAACCGTCAGGACTCCGTCATGCAGCAGGGAGGCCAACAGTGCTGCCGAGGCCTGTCCACCCTGCGGCCCTTGGTCGAGAGCTGCTGCGATGTGATCGAGGCAGCCTGCGCCTCCAGAGGCGATGACCGGCACTGGAACCGCCATGGATACAGCCCGCGTCAGCTCAAGGTCGTAGCCGGCCTGGGTTCCATCCCCGTCCATCGATGTGAGCAGAATCTCGCCGGCACCGCGTTCGGCGACGCTGCGGGCCCAAGCGATCACATCCAGGCCTGTGTTCTCGCGTCCGCCCTTCACGAAGACATCCCAGCCGGGTTCACCGCTCTGGCGGCGACGAGCATCGATGGCCACCACGATGCATTGGCAACCGAAGCGATCGGCGCCCCTGGCGACAAGATCCGGATCCCTGACGGCCGAGGAGTTCAGGCTCACCTTGTCGGCTCCGGCCCTGAGCAATTCGGTGATGCCCTCAACCGAAGAAATGCCACCCCCCACCGTGAAGGGAATCGTGACTGCTTCGGCGGTGCGACGCACCATGTCCACGAGCGTGGCCCGTCCTTGATGGCTGGCGGCGATGTCGAGGAACACCAGCTCATCGGCTCCCGCCTGGCTGTAGCGACAGGCCAATTCCACCGGATCGCCGGCATCGCGAAGGCCAACGAAATTCACACCCTTCACCACGCGGCCGTCGGCCACGTCAAGGCAGGGGATCAGGCGAAGGGCGACCATGACGAAAGCGGAGATTGAAGGAGTGCGGCTGTTAAGGTGACGCCCACTTTCCAAGCCTTGCAGGCCATGTCTCAGGCGGCGATCAACATCGGTTCCAAGGTGCGGGTGACACGGGTGCGTGACCGCATTCCCACTGCCTTGGTAGAGCTTCTTCAGAAGGATGCAACCGGCAAGGTGGTTGAGTTCCGAACTGTCGATGGCAAAGGCATCGGCGTAGTGGTTGAACTCAGCAACGGCTCCACCTGCTGGTTCTTCGACGACGAAATCGCCGCAGCCTGAGGCACCAGGTCGTGAGTGACGCCCGCCAACTGCTTGGCATGAAAGGTGCCAGTGGCACCTCCAACATCTGGAAGCTGCGCCTGCAGCTGATGAAGCCCGTCACCTGGATCCCGCTGATCTGGGGTGTTGTGTGTGGTGCCGCTGCCAGCGGGAACTATCAATGGCGTCTCGACCATGTGGCGGCCTCGGTGGCCTGCATGGTGATGAGTGGCCCTCTGCTGGCAGGGTTTACCCAGACCATCAATGACTACTACGACCGTGAGATCGATGCGATCAACGAGCCGTATCGGCCCATCCCCAGTGGTGCCATTCCCCTGTTTCAGGTGAAGCTGCAGATTTGGGTGTTGCTTCTTGCTGGCCTGGCCGTGGCCTACGGGCTCGATGTCTGGGCTGGCCATGCCACACCTGTGGTGTTTCTGTTGGCCCTCGGCGGCTCTTTTGTGAGCTACATCTATTCGGCCCCCCCGTTAAAGCTCAAGCAGAACGGTTGGCTGGGGAATTACGCCCTTGGAGCCAGCTATATCGCGTTGCCCTGGTGGGCCGGCCAAGCGCTGTTCGGTCAGCTCACATGGGCGACTGCCGTTCTCACCCTTGCCTACAGCCTTGCCGGACTTGGCATTGCGGTCGTCAATGATTTCAAGAGCGTTGAAGGCGATCGCGCCCTCGGCCTTCAATCACTGCCTGTGGTTTTTGGGGTGAAGAGAGCCAGTTGGATCAGTGCTGGAATGATTGATGTCTTCCAGCTGTTGATGGTGGCCGTTCTGATTGCCATCGGCCAGCATTTCGCCGCCGTTCTGCTGGTGCTGTTGGTGGTTCCCCAGATCACCTTCCAGGACATTTGGTTGTTACGGGATCCAGTGCAATACGACGTGAAATATCAGGCCAGTGCTCAGCCCTTCCTGGTGCTTGGAATGCTGGTGACTGCGCTAGCTGTAGGCCATAGCCCTCTCACGCAATTGATGTGATGCGCCCTAGCCGTCACTGGGTTTTGTTGGTTGGTTCTTCCGCTGTGATCGGCAGTGGTGTAGCCCTCGGCCAGGTTGGAATCATCCATCTGGTCGACGCCAATCTCCCTGATGCACGGGGCATCGCCGCATTCAACCGGCCAGGAACGATCACTCTCCTTTCCAGTGATGGCCAGGTGATCCAGAAGCGTGGCCCAGCCTCCCGCGACAAGGTCGATCCCGGCGAAATGCCGGAACTGGTCAAGCAGGCGTTCGTCGCGGCGGAAGACCGGCGTTTTTACGACCATGACGGTGTTGATCTCTGGGGCATCAGCCGTGCGGTGTTCACCAACATCAAGCAGGGCTCGGTGCAGGAAGGGGCCAGCACCATCACGCAGCAGCTGGCCCGAACGGTTTTTCTCAGTCAAGACCGCACGATTATTCGCAAGCTGCGTGAAGCGGCTCTCGCCTACAAGCTCGAGCGTCAACTGAGCAAGGAGCAGATTCTTGAGCAGTACCTCAACTATGTCTATCTCGGGGCTGGGGCCTATGGCGTCGCCGATGCCGCTTGGGTTTATTTCTCCAAAACCCCCGATCAACTCACGCTTCCCGAGGCTGCTCTGATTGCCGGCCTTCCCCCTGCTCCGTCGGTGTATTCACCGCTCCTGAATGAAAAGGTGGCCCTTGAACGCCGCGCGATCGTGTTGCAGCGGATGCAGAGCGAGGGGTTCATTACATCCAGCGAAGCAAAAGCGGCCAACGCCACTCCGCTAAATCTCAAGCCGGCAACACCGAAATATTTCAACAGCCAAGCGCCCTATTTCACCGCTTGGGTTGATGAGCAGTTGCAGAACTACCTCACCCCTGAGCAGATCGAGGTGGGGGGGCTTGAGATTCGCACCAGCCTCAACCTGGATTGGCAGAAAAAGGCTCAGCAGGTGGTTCGTGATGCCTCTCCTGGATCCCGAGAAGGTTCGATCGTGTCGATCGAGCCCGGCACCGGTCTGGTGCGGGTGATGGTGGGAGGCAAAAACTTCGAGGCCAGTCAGTTCAACCGTGCGGCTCAGGCGCTGCGTTCTCCCGGCTCCACGTTCAAACTCTTCCCTTACACCGCGGCTGTGAATGCTGGGGTGAGGCCTAGCGACATTTTTATGGATTCACCCCGCTGCTGGGATGGCTATTGCCCCCAGAATACTGGCGGAAAATATTCCGGACCTGTCTCGCTCGCCAATGCTCTGCAGAGCTCGCTCAATACGGTGGCGGTTCAACTGCAAGACAAAGTCGGCTTCGACGCCGTCATCGAAGTGGCCAACAAGCTTGGGGTTGGCAATCAACGCCCGCTGCGCAAGGTGTATTCGATGGCCTTGGGCTCGTTTGAGCAAACCGTCGTTGACATGACAGGTGCCTTCGCTGGCATTGCTAACCGAGGCATCTTCCACAAACCCATCCCTTTTGAAGAGATCCGTGGGCCCAGTGGATCCGTCCTCTGGTCTCGGCGCACGGATGGTGCTCCGGGACTGCGCGCCGTTGATAGCGAAGTCGCTGACACCATGAACTGGATGCTCCAACGCGTTGTGGCGGGTGGTACGGGCAGCGGCGCTTACTTGGGAGATCGTCCTGTGGCCGGTAAAACCGGCACCTCAGAGGGCGCTAAAGACCTTTGGTTTATTGGATCCATTCCCCAGCTCACCACGGGTGTTTGGCTGGGGTACGACAACAGCATGGGAACGGGCAGTAGCAGCGCGGAAGCCGCTTGGACGTGGAGCAAGTTCATGCGCTTGATCAAGGGCAATTTCCCGGTGCAGCAGTTCCCGCCCAAGCCTGTGCTCACCAGACCGTTCAAAGATCCCCGCAGAAACGGCAGCACGTCGGCTCCCTACCGGGGCTATGAACACAATTCAGATTCCTACCGCAATCCTGATCAAGACAACAACTGGGACACAAGCACTCCAGCCAAGCCTGAACCGGCTGAACCGGTTCAGCCGGTCATTCCTGATGACGGTCCTCCGGTGGATGAATTCTTCCGCCCACTGCCGGTCAACTGAGCGGTACCCCTAGTGGCCCTTCAGCAGGGCTTTGAGTCACCGCTGCATAAAAGCCATCGCCCCCCTGAGGGTCCGGCCAGCGTTGTTGTTCCAAGCGCAGCTTGAACTCTGGATGGGTTCTCTGGAATGCCGCGATTTGCTCGCGGTTCTCAGCCGGGTGGATGGTGCAGGTGGCGTACACCAAGGTTCCGCCTGGAGCCAGCAGGGGCACCATCGCCTCGAGCAACTTTTCCTGCAACGGCACCAGTTCGGCCACGCGTTGGCCACTCACACGCCAGCGTGCATCGGCATGGCGGGCCAAGGTGCCTAGGCCTGAGCAGGGGGCATCCAGCAGGATGCGCTGAAACGAACCAAGCCATTGCGGTTTGTGGGTCAGCAATTCCGTGGCATCGGCCGCCAGGGCTTGCACGCATGTGGTGCCCAGCCGGGCTGCATTGGTGGCCACCCGTTGCAGGCGACCGGCAGAGCGATCGATCGCCCACACCTCCCCTGCATTTCCGATCAGTTCAGCCAGGTGAGTGGCTTTGCCACCCGGGGCTGCACAGGCATCCAAGATGCGGTCTCCCGGTTGCGGCTCCAGGAGGGGCGCCACCCATTGGGCGGCACGGTCTTGCACGCACCAGTGGCCTGTGTCATAGCCGGGCCACTGGCGCAGATCTCCGCCATGGCTGAGCACCTGCAAACCATCGGGGCAACCAGGGATGGACTCAACGGAGAGCCCCGTGGCTTCCAGGGCTGCCTTCACGGCATCGGGGGTGCTGCGCAGTCGATTGACGCGCAGGTCGAGGGGTGGCACCTGATTGCATGCCTTGGCAACCTGCTGCGCCTGTTCCGGGCCACACCACTGCAGCAGCTCCCGACAGAACCAGTCGGGCAGGGACTGCTGCAAAGCAAGGCGCAGGGCAGGATCCTCGGGAAGCAGGAGGGCATCCCCTGCCTCGCGAGCCCGAAGCGCCGATCGCAGCAAGCCATTCACCACAGGGGCCAAGCGGTTGAGCCCATGGCGTTTGGCGAGTTCAACGCTGGTGTTCACCGCCGCTGAGGCGGGGATTCGCTCCATGCAGAGCAGCTGATACAAGCCCAGGTGCAGCAGCCATCGCAGCCGTGGGGGTTGTTTTTGGGCCGGAACACGGCCCAGGCGATCCAGCCAGGCATCCAGGCACCGCCGTTGTCGGATGGCGCCGTAGGCGAGTTCTGTGATCAGGCCGCGATCGGCTGCGGAGAGGATCTGTCCGCGTAGAGCCCGTTCCAGAGCCACATCGGCATAGGCTCCTGCCGCGACGGCTTCGAGCACCTCCCAGGCGATTTTGCGGGGCCCAACGCCGGTCGCCGGTGCCGAACTTGGAGAGGGGCGTTCACTCACGGTCCGCTGTGCTTCACAGTCTCATCCTGCGGTGCTGCCGAACCGGGGGGGCTCCGGCGGCGTCCAAAGAAAGCGCTTCAAGGGGAGTCGCCCCTCCACATCCACTGGGATTCCTTCGGCGATCAGGAGTTCGCGTTGCATCCAGTCGGATCCCTCACGGCTGAGGCGCATGGCGACGTGGCCTCGGGCATTCACCACCCGGTGCCAGGGCAGAGAGGTGGCAAGGGCAAGACGCCGCAAGGCCCAACCCACTTGGCGGGCACAGCCAAAGGCCCCAATCCAGTCGGCCACCTGGCTGTAGGTCACCACGCGTCCATAGGGAATCAGTGCCACCACCTGCAACACGCGCTGGTCGAAACGGGCCCCTCGCTGGGGGGAAGCTTGCGGCGGCATCGAGAGGGGGGAACGGCGTGGTGGGATGCTGGTGTGCTCGGATGCAAGCAACAACACAATGACGGCTGACAAGGAGCTCATCAAAGAGGTGGCCCAGGAGCTGTGGAACACCACCAAGAAGCTTCGCCCCGGCCTTCCCAAGATCGTGCGTTCTCAGCTCGTGCTGAAGGCACTGATGACCATCGGTGATCTTCAAGATCAGCTGCAGGCGGGCATGATCCTGGGGATCATTGCTGATCAAGAGCTCGAGGACGAGCCTGCTGGTGAGGCCAACGACGCAGCAGACTCCCCTGCTCCTGGCAGTGGGGATGAATCCCGCAGCGCTCCACGGGCCGTGCGGAAGCGTTCAGCGGCCCGCTGAGGGCCAACCTCTTCGCTGAACGGTCAGTTCCGAAGGGCGTGACCCGGCATGCAAATCTGACCGTATGCCTCTGCTGCCCCGCCGCTTTGAACGTCTGAAGGCTGTGCTGGATGGCCGTATGGCCAACCTCACGGTGCTGCTGGAGCATGTGGAGAAACCCCACAACCTTTCGGCGATCCTGCGCAGCTGCGATGCGGTTGGGGCCC
>JAYKIX010000117.1:0-10092 GCA_035286005.1 Synechococcus sp.
CCAGTGCCGGCGAAACCGCAGGCGATGGCGGCCTGCACGTCACCATCCGAAATGGGTTGAACGCGGGCGCCGGTGGCACGGATCTCTGCAATCAGATCCTTATGACGGGCACGATCCATCACAACGATGGTCAGGTCACTGACCGCGATGCCAAGGCACTCGCTGAGGATCTTGATGTTTTCAGTGGCGGATTTGCGGATGTCCACCTTGCCCTTCGCGGCCGGGGGAGCAGCCAGCTTCTTCATGTAGAAGTCGGGGGCGTTGAACAAACCACCGCGATCGGAAGCGGCCAGAACGGCCATGGAACCGCGCTGATTGTTGGCACAGAGATTGGTGCCCTCGCAGGGATCAACAGCAAAGTCAACGCCGGGGCCGGTGCCGCTGCCAACTTCCTCACCGATGTAGAGCATGGGAGCCTCATCGCGCTCACCCTCACCAATCACGATTCGGCCCTGCATCTGGATCTGACCCATGCGCTTACGCATGGCCTCCACTGCAGCGGCGTCGGCTTCGTCCTTCTTGCCGAGACCGGTGAGTTCAGCGGACGCGATGGCCGCCTGCTCAACAACTTCGAGAATTTCCTGGATGAGAGTGCGATCCACGGGAATGCGGCGTTGGGTAAGGGTGTAGCGAACGGAGAGCTGACCTGCGCGATGCACGGGGTGGGCAAAGAACCCGATGCAGCAGGGCTTTCCAGCTCATGAGCGCGGCTAACTGTATCAGCGACTTCAACGGTTCCTACAATCTCCCGGCAATCGCGTGGATCCCTCCATGAGCACCAAGCCACTGGTGATCTCTCCGTCCATCCTTTCAGCCGACTTCGCCCGTCTCGGCGAAGAGGTGAAAGCTGTGGACCAGGCCGGTGCCGACTGGATCCACGTGGATGTGATGGATGGCCGTTTCGTGCCCAACATCACCATCGGTCCACTGATCGTGGAAGCTCTGCGCCCCGTGACGCAGAAACCCCTCGACGTTCACCTGATGATTGTCGAGCCCGAAAAGTATGTGCCCGACTTCGCCAAGGCCGGTGCAGACATCATCTCTGTGCAGGTAGAAGCCTGCCCTCACCTGCACCGAAACCTTGCTCAGATCAAGGATCTCGGCAAGATGGCCGGCGCGGTTCTGAACCCCGGCACACCTCTCGACACCCTCGAGTACTGCCTCGAGCTCTGCGATCTGGTGCTGATCATGAGCGTGAACCCTGGCTTTGGCGGTCAGAGCTTCATCGACAACCAGGTGCAGAAGATCCGTGACCTGCGCCGCATGTGCGACGAAAAAGGTCTCGATCCCTGGATCGAAGTGGATGGCGGGATCAAGGGTGCCAACGCCTGGAAAGTGATCGAAGCTGGTGCCAACGCCATCGTGAGCGGCTCAGGTGTGTTCAACCAGCCCGACTACGCCGCTGCGATTCAGAGCATCCGCGATAGCAAGCGCAGCTGATCGATCGGGCCAAGCCCAGCGAACAATCCTGATCAAAGCCACCCTTCCTCTGGAGCGGTGGCTTTTTTATGGGTTCAGTTTGTCCTCAGGACGCATCCAGCCAACGGTCAACTACCAAAGAACCAGCCATAGCTGTGCAATCCAATCCCTAAAAGGTTGACGCCGATGTAGCAGACAACGATCACCACGAGCCCAAGGGCGGCCACAAGTGCAGGCCTGCGACCCTGCCAACCGCGACTAAGGCGGGTGTGCAGATATGCCGCATACACAAGCCAGCAAATCAAGGCCCAGGTTTCCTTGGGGTCCCAGCTCCACCAGCTACCCCAAGCCTCGTTTGCCCACACCGCACCACTGATGATGCCCACCGTGAGCAACAGAAATCCCACCGTGATCGTGCGGTAGCTGAGGCTATCGAGCTGTTCGGTGCGACTGAAGGCCACCGCTTCCAGTTCTAAATCAGCAGAAGCAGTGCCACCCTCCAATGCCGCACGGCGGAAACCACCACTGCCAATGGAACTACTGCGAAGCTCAAGGGCCTTCTCTCGATCCGTCAGCAACACGGCGATGGAGAGCAACGACCCGACCAGGAGAGCGGCGTAACTCACCATGATCACGCTCACGTGCATCACCAACCAGCTGGAACGCAGGGCTGGGACCAAAGGAGAGGCTTCCTGTAGGCGATCAGGCAACGCAAAACTGGCGAAGGCCACGCAACCCAACCCCATGGGGGTGGCGGCGGCAGCCACCAGAGGGGAAGGCCAGCTTCGTTCCACCAGCAGTTGGGTGAGGGTGCAAGCCCAGGCCAGGAAACACAGCGATTCGTAGAGATTGCTGATCGGGAAGTGACCGGACTGCCACCAACGCAGCACCAGCTGAGCCGTGAGTGTCAGGTTGGCCAGGGCAATCAGAACTCTTACGCCGGAGGAACTCTTCCCGCTCGACAAAGCCCAAAACCCACCGGGCAAGGCCACCAAGAGCAAGGCAAAGGCCGAAAGCCCCAGAAGCAGCACGGGATCGTCGCCTGCGATGGGCATTGAAGAGAGAATCATCAACAGTGGGAAGAGTCTGACGGAGAAGCTCAGCGACTGGCCTGACGCAGAAGGAAACCACCGCCAGAAAGACAGATCAACACAGGGGACCAGGCCGCCAGCAATGGCGGAAGCGTGCCTTTCACCCCAAGCGAGCTGAAGCTGAAGCTCAGCACGTAGTAGACGAGAATGAGCACAACGCTGATGCCAAAACCCTGGCTCCGGCTTGTGCGGTTGTTGGGCTTGGCCCCCAAGCTGCTACCGATCAGGCCAAACACCAGACAGGCCATGGGCAGGGTGAATTTCTCCTGAATTCGCACCCTGAGTCTTCGAGCCTCTTTGAGATCGCCGGCATCACGGAGCAATAGCTCCGCCTCGAGGGCTTCGACAACTGTCATGTTGTTGGCATCCTTCGGCAGCTTGGCAATGCGCAATGGGGCAGAACTGAGTGGGTAGAGATAGCGATCGAAATCGGCCGTGGTCGTATTGCCATTAGCAGTCAGAGAGACAATTTTTCCGTTTCTGAACTCCCATTTGCTCTCACGGTCGTTGAAGATCGCTTCGTTGGAAACAAGCATCTGGGTGAAGCCGATTCTCGAAAAATCGAGAACGGTGACATCCTTCATGCGGCCGTCACGAAACTGACCCGCATAAAACAACTGAGTGAGCCCTTTGGATCGTTCCTCATCCGAGCTTCCTGATCGACGACCAAACCTCGAGTAGATGATGTCATCACCAGTTTCCGCGGCAATGGACTTCCCCAGCGCCTGTTGAAGTGTGAATTCCGCCGAGCGATTGGTGCGAGGAACAATGACGTCGTTGAACACAAATGTGAGAGAGGTCATCACAAGGGCCACCGCCACCGCGGGAGCCACCATCCGTGTGGCCGTCACCCCAACGCTGCGCAACGCGGTGAGTTCGCTGTTGGAGGAGAGACGGCTGTAGGCCAGCAAGGTGGCCATCAGCGTGGCCATCGGGAAGGAAATCACCAAAAAGCTGGGCAGCCGCAGCAGCAACACCTGAAGGGCAATCCACACCGGCAGGCCGGATTCAACGATTTTGCGTACCAGTTCAAACATCACCCCCACAGAGAGGGAAACCACGGTGAACGCAGCAATCGCGAACAGGAGAGGTCCAATCAACTCATTGATCAGCCAGCGATCCAGCAAAGGAATGCGGCGCACGCAGCGCGTTGCAGAGGAACGGATCACGCCAATCACAACTGAAAGCCCTCGCCGAGGTAATGGCGCCGCACCAGAGGGTCATGGGCCACCTGGTGGGAGGGACCCGACGCGAGGATGGTTCCGTCCGTGAGGATGTAAGCCCGATCTGTGATCGCCAAGGTTTCTCTCACGTTGTGGTCGGTGATCAAGATCCCCATGCCCCGTGTGCGCAAGGAATGGATCAGGGCCTGCAAATCGGCAACGGCTAACGGGTCCACGCCGGCGAAGGGTTCATCAAGAAGCAGGTAGCGGGGCCCCTCGAGCCCAACTGCCAGAGCACGGGCCACCTCTGTGCGCCGACGCTCACCACCAGAGAGCTGGAAGCCCTTGCGATCGAGAAAAGGCTCGAGATGAAATTCCTCAATCAACTGATGCAGACGCTCTCTGCTCTGTGTGGAGGACAGGCCGCACTGAGCCAACACCAATGCCAGGTTTTCACGCACGGACAGTTGGCGAAACACGCTGGGTTCTTGGGGGAGATAGCCAATTCCCAGGCGGGCCCTCTGAGGCATTGACAGGGTGGCCACCGGATGGCCATCCATCAGAACCTGGCCGGAATCAGGCCGCAGCAATCCAATCACCAGATTGAAGGTGGTGGTCTTACCCGCACCGTTCGGCCCCAGCAAGCCAATGACTTCTCCGGGCTCGAGGTTGAGACTCACATCCTTCACCAGGGGCCGTCCACCAATGGTGAGGGCCACTCGTTCCAAGTTGAGGCTCATGGCGTCAGGGGGGTGGCAGCGGGGCCTTTAGGCCTGAGCACCATCTGACTGAACACCTGTTGGCCAGGGGCGGGGTCGGCCTCTGCTCGCTCCTCCTCCAGGAGGTAGATGACACGCTCAGCCCGCAGGGCGTTGCCACCTTTCTGGGTGACATCCACATCCCCACTGAGAATCAGCCGCCCTTCTTTGCTGAAGTACTGAGCCTGACGAGCCGTTGCCACCATCCCGCGCGAGGGGTAGACGATGCGCACATTTCCAATCGCCGTTACGACACCCGTGAGATTGTCGGCACTCTGGGTGTCCGACTCAATGGTGATCAGTCCACCGGTGGGCGCTGGTGAGCCAGGCGTTTGCTCCACAGGTGCCGAAGGTTCGGAAGGCACCATCTCGGGCTGAGCAGAAGCATCCCGACAATCCAAACCAAGCATGAGCACTGCCAAACAAGCAGTCACCCTCAGGCCTGCAGGGTGACGAAAACCCCTTGGACGCACGGAGGCGGAAGCAGGCAACGTTGGTCCCACGGTCAGCTGTGGCCAATGTACCCAGCCCCTCATGGCCGATCGACCAGCACAGGGACGGGACATGCACTGGGATCCCCGCCTTGCTGAAGCGACTGCAACCGCGCGGAGACGGAGATGGTCAGCTGCTCAAGGTCGAGGCCAAAGTCTGGCAATCCAGCCCCGCGTAGTCGTCCCAGGCCCTCCCCCAGCAGGATCATGGCTCCCTTGGTGTTGTCACGCTCCAGATGAACATGGGCCACGGCCACCTGGATCAAACCCTGCAGAACCCGTCGATCGGGATCGGCCGTTTCATGCCAGAGGTCCTCGAACACATCATGAGCGGCGTACCACTCGCCCGAATTAAAAAGCTCGATCCCCTGCTGAAAGCGGGCATCGAGCCGGATGGATTCAGTCGACAACGTTGAAAAGGAGCCGCTCACCGCTTGGCCATCTTTTTGGCCGGCAATTTACGCAGACGAATTGACTCGGGAGTGACTTCGAGCATCTCATCGGGACCGATGTACTCCAGGGCGCGCTCCAGAGTCATCTGAATGGGAGCTTGCAGGGTGTCGAGCTCCTCTGCACCGGCAGAGCGCATGTTGGTGAGCTGCTTGGCCTTGCAGACATTGATCTCCAAATCCTGAGGCCGGTTGTTCTCGCCGATGATCATCCCCTTGTAGACCTTGGTGCCAGGGGAGATGAAGAACTGACCGCGATCTTCGGCATTCTTCAGGGCATAGAAGGTGGCCGTGCCCTCTTCGAAAGCAATCAGCACACCGTTCCGGCGGGTATCGAAATCACCCAGCATCGGGCGGTATTCAAAGAAGGAATGGCTCATGATTCCTTCGCCGCGGGTGGCACGGATGAACTCTCCACGGAAGCCAATCAAACCGCGGGAAGGAACGATGAATTCCAGTTGGGTCCGTCCATCTGAACTGGTCTCCATGTTCTGCATCTCACCCTTGCGAGTGCCGAGCTTTTCAATGCAGGCGCCCACGGCGGGTTCGGGGACATCCATCACCAGGGTTTCGACCGGCTCGCAGGGAGTGCCGTCAATGGTGCGGAAAATCACTTGAGGCTGGGACACTTGAAACTCATAGCCCTCACGGCGCATGGTCTCAATCAGGATGCCCAGGTGAAGCTCACCTCGGCCGCTCACCGCAAAGCGATCTGGGGAGTCGGTGTCTTCAACGCGGAGCGCCACATTGGTGAGCAGTTCACGCTGCAAACGGTCACGCACCTGACGGCTGGTGACGAACTTGCCTTCCTTACCCGCGAAGGGGGAGTCGTTGACCACGAAAGTCATCTGGAGGGTGGGTTCGTCCACCTTGATCAAGGGCAGAGCCTTGGGTTCATCAGGGCAGGCAATGGTCTCGCCGATGTTGACGTCATCGAAACCGGCCACGGCCACCATGTCACCGGCGGAGGCCTCGTCGATTTCCACCCGTTGCAAACCTTCGAAGCCAAGGAGCTTGCTGATGCGGCCGCGCTTCACACTGCCGTCGTCCTTGATCAGAGCAGCGTTCTGACCCTGACGAATGACTCCATTATGAACCCGACCGATGATGATTCGGCCCAGGAAATCGGAATAATCAAGGGTGGTGATCTGAAGCTGAAGCGGCTTCTCGGCATCGCCAACCGGAGGTGGAACGTGGCGCAGGATGGCGTCGAACAGCGGACGCATGTTGTCGCTTTCCGTCTTCATGTCGGGCTTGGCAAAGCCCCCCAGGCCACTCCCGAACAAATAGGGGAAGTCACACTGGTCGTCGTCGGCACCCAGCTCGAGGAACAGATCGAGCACTTTGTCGACAGCCGTTTCAGGGTCAACACGGGCCCTGTCGATTTTGTTGACGAACACGATCGGACGCAGTCCCTGCTCAAGGGCCTTCTTCAGCACGAAGCGGGTCTGGGGCATGGGCCCCTCATTGGCATCCACAATCAGCAGACAGCCGTCGACCATGCCAAGCACCCGCTCCACCTCGCCGCCGAAATCGGCGTGTCCAGGGGTATCAACGATGTTGATGCGGGTGTCGTTGTAATCAACGGCGGTGTTTTTCGACAGGATCGTGATTCCGCGCTCACGCTCCAGGTCGTTGGAGTCCAACACGCAGGTGGGAACGGCTTCGTTGTCGCGGAAGATGCCCGACTGGGCCAACAACGCATCCACCAGGGTCGTTTTTCCATGGTCGACGTGGGCGATGATCGCGATGTTGCGGATCGCCTTGTTGTGGGCGCTCATAGTGTCCGTGACGTTCTGTGAATGAAGCCTGAACGCCCGCGGGCGTAGAAAAGCAAGGCTATCTCAACGTGAGATGGCTCAGGAATGGATTCGGCTGGTGCGCTCAGGGCCCGCAGTCCGCAAGCTCCCGCGGGTCACCCCAAGGCGGTGATCGATCTGTTCCCGCCGCCAGACATCAGCAGAGGGGATCGACCCTTCCAACGCCTGGGCATACAACTGAACCCGACGCTGCGTGGCCTCGGCATCCTCATCAAGAAGTTCAAGCCTGAAGCGGTGCAGGCCCACCTTGATCAAATCCGGAAGCGCTTCAACGCCACTTTGAGCACGACCGTTGAACAGGGTGTTGCGGCAGCCGAGATCGGCAACCAGGGGATGTTCCACGCCGCTGCGGTCCCTCAGACGTACCTGATGCTGCTCACAGGGGCGACCGCAGTCGGTGTGGTCATGACCATCCGACAGAAACGCACAGAACAGGCAATGCTCCATGTGGAAAAGCGGCATGTGTTGGTGCAGGGTGACCTCTAACCAGTCGGGATTGGTGCCACGGGCCAGATCCAGAAGTTGGACCAGATTGAGGTCGTAACTGGCGGTGAGACGGTCAAGTCCCCAACGTTGTCGATACCAATGCAGAGTGAGGGGATTGGCGGTGTTGAGAGAAAAATCTCCACTGCAAGGTGCCAGAGGTGTCAGTCGCTCCAGTTGATCGGCATTGCGCACGAGATAGCCATCAGGTTCTGCCCGGATCAGCGGTTCGAGTGTCCAGCCCTCATCGGGCCTGGTGATGCGCGGACCCGCCAAACGAAGACCATCAGGCCAATGGCCACGGCCGAGGGCCACGGCCTGCTTCAGCTCGCTCGGTTGCTCAAGATCGGCCACTACCCCTGAGATCCAATCAGGGCGGTCCAGGGCGATTAAGGCATTCAGTTGCGTCAGGCTGCGCACCAGCACCTGCAGTTGAGGCCGTGGCTGTGCTGCTTCTTTCACAGAGTTGGGGCATGCCGCTGCGAGACATCGCCGGAGAGTCGGTGCAATCGCACTCGACTCCACCACGGGCGCAGGCGTAGATCGCAACGCCTCAACCGTCAGGCCAGCGGCCTGCATCTGTTCCAGCAAACTGCGACGCATGCGATTGAGCTCTGCCACGGGAAGGAAGGTCCCTGCAGGAAGATCCAGGGAGAGCCCGTCAAGTCGCCAGCCCGTACCGCCAAGTCGGCCCAACTGGGCTTCCAACCGCTGACGGTCCAAGCCCTTTCCCGTGGCGGGTTCCAAGCAACTGGAACTGCAGACGGACATCGGAGGCTGTCCGGCTTGAACCGGCTGCAACAGAGTCATCTCCAAAGGACGTCCGAGGGTTCCTCGAACGCCCAGAACCAGGGGCTGCTCCAGGGGGGCGGTGCTGCGTGATGCCTCCTTGTGCCAAGCGCTTTGCCAGGCAGGATCACCGGTCAGCCAAAGACTGGCTCCAGGTTGAAGTCCTCGAAGATTGACCCGACCCGGGCCAAGCCGGATCCTGCAGCGCCCCTGACCGAGGGAATCGACCTGCATGATCCTTCCACCAATTTCGCGCGGTGGAGCCAATGGATCAGCACCGGCCGAAGCAGCTGCTTCCAGCACGACGCCTTGCCCCACCTGAAGGGGTTCTGAAACCTTCAAGGTCAGTCGCCCCTGGTCATCGCAATGGTCGAGGGAACCCACCACAGGTCCACGTTTCTTGCTCCAAAGCCCATGCACAAGACGGCGATGGTTCACCCCATCGAGCCAACCGCTGGAAAGACCTCGAGAAAAACCCAGCTCCAATTGCCGTCGCACCGCTTGAGGGTCGGCCGCCAGGCCATCGAGCTGGTGGCGATAGGCCTGGGTCACAGCGGCCACGTAGGTGGCGTCTTTTAAACGTCCTTCGATCTTGAAACTGGCAATCCCCAGGTCCACCAAGTCGGGGATCTGCATCCACGCGGAAAGATCCTGAGGTGAGAGCAAATAGCGCTGGTCAGCAAGATCGAGCTCAATGCCATCGACCACCATCTGGTAAGGCAATCGGCAGGCCTGAGCACACTCGCCTCGGTTCGCACTGCGCTGGCCCAAGGATTCACTGGTCAGGCACTGGCCGGAATAGGCAACGCACAAGGCACCATGAACGAACACTTCCAGGGGCATGGGCAGTTGCCTGTCCTGAAGTTGGCGTTGCAATCGACCCAGATCCTTGAGGGACAGCTCCCTGGCCAGCACCACGCGCTCGCAGCCCGCATCGGCAGCCTGGGCAACCCCGGCAGCGCTGGTGATCGACATCTGCGTGGACCCGTGCAACGCCAGACCAGGAACGAGCTGACGTGCCAGCAGGCAAAGGCCAAGGTCTTGAACGATCAGAGCGTCAACCCCCGAACGCGTTGCAGCCAACAGCAACTCAGCCGCGCGCTCGAGTTCATCAGTGAACACGAGCACATTGAAGGTGAGGAAGCCCCGCACGCCTCTGGCATGCAGCCAGGCCATGATCTCGGGGAGCTCTTCGAGATGAAAGTTCTCTGCCCGCAAGCGGGCATTGAAGACCTCTACACCGAAATACACCGCATCGGCTCCCTGCGCAACTGCGGCCTTAAGGGCTGACCAATCTCCAGCTGGAGCCAGCAGTTCAGGGGGATTCGAAACGTTCAACGGGTCTGAGACAGACGACGGGCAGGTTCGAAGAGAAGAAGAGCTTCGGCAGAACCCTCATACCGCCAGTGCCAGGGCTCGTAACTCACACCCTGCTTGTTTGCCTCAGGGAAAGAAAGCGCAAAGTGATAAGCGGCGGCATGGTCCTGAAGCCACCGGAAGGCTCGGGTGGCTTCAAACGATTGGGAGAGGTTGGTATCAGGCGCGCTGCCGTCGCCAAGATCGATGGCAAGACCAGTGCTGTGTTCGGAATATCCGGGAGGAGCACTCACCTTGGCCCGCTCACTGGCG
>JAYKIX010000118.1:0-4498 GCA_035286005.1 Synechococcus sp.
TCGGGTGGCTTCAAACGATTGGGAGAGGTTGGTATCAGGCGCGCTGCCGTCGCCAAGATCGATGGCAAGACCAGTGCTGTGTTCGGAATATCCGGGAGGAGCACTCACCTTGGCCCGCTCACTGGCGGTTTGATTGCGCTCCGATTTGACATCAAAGAAAATTCCCTTCTGCAGGGCATGGGAGCGATATCCGCTGAGCAGACGCAGATCAACGTTGTCTGCGGCAGCAGCCCTCTGCATTGAACGCAAGGCTTCAGCGGCATCCACGCGGAGCTGCAGTCCTGGTGCAATTTCAAGAAGAACGTTGGGATCCGCCTCGGGATAGGGGAAATGCCCAAGAAGCCGCCCGTCGGCCCCGGGTCGCTCGGTGATGCCCTCAACGGCGGGGTAAGGACTCAACAGACGGGAGCGCAACGCTGGGTTGAGCAGAACGGCGGTCAAAGAGCCGCAGAACACCAGCAGACAAGCCACAACCAAACGGGGGCCTCCCTTGCCTGACCGCTGAGGGGGGCGTGAGCGTCGTGCCACAGGAATGTCGTCCCTGCTTACGCGGCGAGGGGCGACGGCACGAACCACAGTGATGTTGCAGTGTTGTGACGATCGTAAGCCGGGGTGCCAGGGGGCTTCCACACCTGGCAGGTCAGCAGTGATAGCGTCGCCCAAACGAACCTGTAGTAAGGCTCAGATGCTGCGAGTTGCTGTCGTCGGGGGAGGTCCGAGTGGCTCCTGTGCCGCCGAAATCCTGGCCAAGGCAGGGATCCAGACCTGGCTGTTCGAGCGCAAGCTCGACAACGCCAAACCTTGTGGTGGTGCCATCCCCCTGTGCATGGTTGAGGAATTCGATCTGCCAGACGACATCATCGACCGCAAAGTGCGGAACATGAAAATGATTTCCCCCTCCAACCGGGAGGTGGACATCAAGCTGGATCCCCTCGGCTATGACAACAACGCCTACATCGGCATGTGCCGGCGAGAGGTGTTCGACGCCTTCCTTCGCAACCGCGCTGCAGACCTGGGCACCACTCTGGTGAACGGACTTGTGCAGAAGATCGACACCGGCAGCAATCGTCAAGGCCCTTACACCCTTCACTACGCCGACTACAGCGGTGGTGGTCCGACCGGCGAGCAGAAATCCCTGGAAGTGGATCTAATCATTGGCGCCGATGGTGCGAACTCGCGCGTCGCCAAAGCCATGGATGCGGGTGACTACAACGTGGCGATCGCCTTCCAGGAACGCATCAAGCTTCCTCCTGAGGAGATGACCTACTACGAAGATCTGGCAGAGATGTACGTGGGAACTGACGTTTCCCCTGATTTCTATGCCTGGGTCTTCCCCAAGTACGACCACGTGGCGGTGGGTACCGGCACGATGCAGCAGAACCAATCCCTGATCAAAGGTCTGCAGAAAGGCATCCGCGACCGTGCCAGCAAGCGCCTCTTCAAAGGAGAGGTGATCAAGGTAGAAGCGCATCCAATTCCTGAGCATCCCCGCCCCCGTCGCGTTGTGGGCCGGATGGCCCTGGTTGGCGATGCCGCCGGCTACGTGACCAAGAGCTCTGGTGAGGGCATCTACTTCGCGGCAAAAAGTGGTCGGATGTGCGCTGAGGCGATTGTTGAAATTTCGAACAACGGCCTGCGCATTCCCTCCGAGAAGGAGATCAAATCCACCTACCTGAAGCGATGGGATAAGAAATACGGCGCTACCTACGCCGTTCTCGACATCCTGCAGCGAATTTTCTACCGCAACGATGCCGCGCGGGAAGCATTCGTGGAAATGTGCGATGACATGGATGTGCAGAAGCTGACTTTCGACAGCTACCTGTACAAGCGGGTGGTGATGATGAATCCCTGGCAGCAGATCAAACTGACCCTTCGCACCCTCGGCAGCCTGATTCGAGGCGAGGCTCTCGCTCCTTCCGTCTACAACCCTGTTCCCTCGGCCGTTGGACGTTCCGACGGTGATTTTCTGGCCGAGGAAGCGGCCCAGCAGATCAAGGCCCAAGCCTCCGAAACGAAGGAGACCGAGTCGAAGGAAAAGGCCGGCGTCTCCTGAGGGAGGCCGGCCCACAAGATCCCTGAAACCGCTGGTTAATTGCGGGTCTCGATCGCTTTGCCAGCAGCATCCTTGATCTTCTCAATCCCCTGCTCAAGATTCTTGGCAGGGGATGTTTCTTTTTTGGTCAACGACCAAACGTTGATGGCATAAACGGCGGCGGCGGCCAGGACAACCGCCGCAATGACGGTTCCAAGACCATTGCCCCCTTGGCGGATCACCACAGGTTGGGGGGTGTTGTTCGTCTCTTGATCAGGCATTGCGGCTGAATGACTGGCCCTTGCTTAGCCGCAGAGGCCAGCCCTGCCATTCATTTGGATTGAATCGATTCAAATTCAGCCAACACCGAGGCCTGATTGCGCAGGACGGCCAAGAGGTTGAGGCGATTGAGCCTCAACGCGGAATCGTCGACCATCACCATCACGCTGGTGTCTCCGTCAAAGAAGGCCTGGAGAGCTGGCGTGGCAGCCACAAGCGCATCGGCGAGGGCTTGATACGACCGCTGCTGCGCCAGGGGCTGAAGCTGCCCCAGAACAGTGAACAGATCCTGCTCACTGGCCGACTCGAACCGCTCGGGCTGAACCACATCGCCGGGCACCAGGTGGTCCCGTGCCAGATCCCCCTTCTCGGCCAGCTTGGCGGCCCGTTGAACGACTGCTTGGACGGCATCCAGCTGACCGCTGTTCCGTAGGTCGCGCAACAGCTGGATCCGCTGTTTCACATCGAGGGGGTCACTGAGCAACCGCTCATTGGACAGAGCATCTCCAGCGACAGCCTGCACGAGATCCGGAGCAAAGCCGTCGTCTTCCAGCTGCGAAACAATCCGCTGGCGCATCAGCTGGCAAAGATCCTTGTGCAGTTGGCTTGCATCCACGGCAAAGGCAGGGAACAGGGCAGCCCACTCCGCCACGGCGTGGCTCAGGAAAGCCATGAGGTCAAGGCGCCAGCCCATCCCCCAGAGAATCTGCAAAACACCATTGCCGGCACGACGCAGGGCATAGGGATCGGAGGATCCGGTCGGACGCTCCCCCTTGGCAAAAATGCTGAGCAGCAGTTCGAGCCGTTCCGCCACGGCGACCACCGCTCCAGCAGGCGTTGCGGGCAGATCATCCCCGGCCCCCCGGGGCAAATAGTGCTCCACAACGGCAAGGGCAACCTCGCGGGGTTCTCCCTCCTCGAGGAGGTACTTGCCACCCATCAGGCCCTGAAGTTCAGGGAACTCCCCAACCATCTGACTCACCAGATCGTTCTTGCAGAAATGCGCCGCACGCTGAGCCGCATCCGCAAGGGTTGTTTCCAGACCCAGTTGCTTCAACAAGAGCCCAGTGAGTCGCTCAATCCGCTCGGTTCGATCCAGAAGACTGCCCAGGCCTTCAGCGAAGGTGACCCGGTCGAGAGCCTCGCGCCGTGATGCGCTGGATTGACGTCGGTCGACATCGAGGAAGAATTCGGCATCCGCCAGGCGGGCTCCAAGCACGCGCTCGTTGCCGCGAACGATCAAAGACGAGGCAGGGGCCAGGCCATTGCCCACCAAGAGGAACTGAGGCCGAAGCACAGCCTCAGCGGTGAGTCGGAGCGGATCAGCTTCCAGGCCAGGAATCTGCAGCGGCACATAACGCTGATGGGCCTGCATCACTGTGCTGATCACCTCCGGAGGAAGCTGCAGGAAGCGTTCAGCGATGGTCCCCTCGAGAATCCTTGGGTCTTCAACCAGATCCACCAGTTCCTCGAACAGTGATTCCGGACAGTCGGGGGTTCCGTTGGCGGCCTCAGCTGACTGGTCAAGGCTGGTGCGAATCCGCTTGGACCGCTCGGCGCGATCAACAACAACACCCGCAGCGGCGAGGGTTTCAGCAAACACCTCCGCCGATGCAATAGCGAGTGGCTCCTCACCATGAAGCCGGTGAGCACGGCTGAAACGATCGCTGCGAACCTCGGGATCAGCCCCATCCAGCACCACAGGGATCACCTCTGAACCCTTGAGCGCCAGAAGCCAGCGGATGGGGCGGCTGAAGCGCTGGGCTCCGGTTCCCCAGCGCATGAACCGCCGGCCCTGCAGCGCATCAATCCATTGGGGAATCAGGCCTTGGAGCAAATCAACACTGGCTTGACCGGGAGTGAGCACTGTTGCGAAGACGCAGGCTCCCTTTGGGGTTTCACGCTGCTCAAGGGCTGCGGGATCAACACCACAACGCTTGGCGAAACCGATCGCCGCTGGCCCTGGGATGCCGTCCTTAAACGCCTGGGCAACGGGAGGGCCTTTGCGGTCTTCCTGAAGATCGGGTTGGCGGTCGTCCAGCTCAGCGACGGAGACCACCAGACGTCGGGGGGTGCCGAACACGGACACCGCTCCATGGCCAAGCCTTGCCTCCTTCAGATCACGGCTCACCCGCTGCTGGAGCTGGTCAAGCGCTTGTTTGACGAAATCGGCGGGAAGTTCCTCGG
>JAYKIX010000119.1:0-13259 GCA_035286005.1 Synechococcus sp.
TATCTACAGCCCTTCCGCAAAAACCATCGACGCCCTGATGAAGCTGGATCTGCCCAGCGGCGTTGATATCGAAGTGAAGCTCTGAGCTTCACACGTCGATCAGGTCAGCTGCCTAGGATAATTTCTCCTGAAACCGTCCTGCGTGGCTGACCTGTCCGTCAGAGAGTTGCCCCTCTTCCCTCTGCCGGATGTCGTGCTTTTCCCGAGGGACGTCCTGCCATTGCACATCTTCGAGTCGAGGTACCGAATGATGCTGCAGAGCGTGCTTGAAGATGATCGCCGTTTTGGCGTGGTGCGCTGGGATCCTCAGACCCAGACCATGGCCACGGTGGGCTGCTGCGCCGAAGTGCTCCAACATCAGACCGCAGAAGACGGTCGCAGCAACATCGTCACGCTGGGCCAGCAACGCTTTCGTGTGCTGGACGTGATCCGCGAAACCCCATTCAGAACAGCGATGGTGAGCTGGATCGAAGACGAGCCTGTCGAGGACTCCAATCAACTCACGTCACTGGCTCAATCAGTGAATCAGGCGCTGCGCGATGTGGTCGAACTGACCGGAAAACTCACCGGTTCACAAGCTTCACTTCCAGAGGATCTCCCCGATCTGCCACGAGAACTCTCCTTCTGGATCGGCGCCCATCTCGGTGGCCCTGTGGCTGAACAGCAACAGGAGCTGCTCGAACTCACCGACACACAAGAGCGGCTGAAGCAGGAATTCGAGATGTTGGATGAAACCCGGCGCCAACTGGCTGCCCGCACCGTGCTGCGCGACACCCTGGCCAACGTCGACTGATGAGTTCCACTGCTGTTCTCGGGCTAGTGATTGGGCTGCCCCTCGCAGCTCTTTCTGCCGTCCTGCTCTGGACAAAGCGCAACCGCGCCTACCACTCCAGCGAAAGCGTGGCCGCCGCCTATGACGCCTGGACGGAAGATCGCCTGCTGGAAAACCTCTGGGGTGAACATGTTCACCTCGGCCATTACGGCAACCCTCCTCGGCAGCGCGATTTTCGCGAAGCCAAAGCCGATTTCGTTCATGCCCTGGTGCATTGGAGCGGGCTCGACCGTCTCCCACCAGGATCCAAGGTGCTGGATGTGGGCTGCGGGATTGGCGGAAGTGCCCGTATTCTCGCCCGTGATTACGGCTTTGAAGTGCTGGGAATCAGCATCAGCCCTGCTCAAATTGCCCGGGCCACTGCCCTAACCCCGCCGGAGCTCAATTGCAGCTTCGCCGTGATGGATGCCCTTGATCTGCAATTGGGTGACCAAGACTTCGACGGTGTGTGGAGCGTAGAAGCGGGGCCGCACATGCCCGACAAACAGCGCTATGCCGATGAGCTGTTGCGCGTGCTGAAGCCAGGTGGGACCCTCGCCGTTGCCGACTGGAACCGACGCGATCCCAGTGATGGGAGCATGAATCGCCAAGAACGCTGGGTGATGCACCAACTGCTCACCCAGTGGGCCCACCCAGAGTTCTCCAGCATCAAAGGGTTTCATCGCAACCTCGAGGCCAGCCACCATCAGCGAGGGCTCATTGAGGTCAACGACTGGACACGGGCCACTCTTCCCTCCTGGATCGATTCCATCCTGGAGGGGCTGCGTCGTCCTGGCGCCGTTCTCAGCCTTGGTCCATCGGCCGTGTTGCAGGGGCTGCGGGAAACACCCACCTTGTTGCTGATGCACTGGGCTTTCGCCACTGGTCTGATGCAATTCGGCGTTTTTCGCACATCTCGATCCCAAGAACCTTGAGCGCGTCCGGTGATCGGGCCATGGGCCAAGCTTCCCCCATCCTTGACCTGACAAGCACAGAACTTGAGGTCACCTGGGAGCGCTACCACAGGTTGATCGAACATCTGGCGTTGCAGATCCACCGCGCCGATGGACATTTCGACCAGATTGTGGCCCTGTCCCGTGGTGGCCTGCGCGTTGGCGATGCTCTTTCACGGCTGTTCCAACGTCCCCTCGTAGTGATGGCAGCCAGCAGCTACGTCGGGGAACAGAACCGGGAGCAAGGTGTCCTCACCCTTGGCACACAATTGGCCCACACCTGCTCCGTCTTAGGGCCTCGGTTGTTGCTCGTGGATGATCTGGCAGACAGCGGAGCCACACTCACGGCTGCCCGGGATTGGCTCCAGAAGCATCTGCCGATTCACGACGTCCAGACCGCCGTTCTTTGGCTCAAAGCCAGCTCCAGCATGCAACCCACCTTCTGGGCCATGGAGCTACCCAACAATCCTTGGATTTTGCAGCCGTTTGAACACTGGGATCAGCAGCGCTTAGAGCGACTGCAGCCACTGGAGGCCCATCAAACGTCGGCCAGCTCGCTGCTGGGATAGGCACCGAACTGGGCCAGGTGTTCACAGAGAGGCGCAAGGCGATCCGTGAGCTGCTGCAACAGCGTTCCGCCTCCCGTAGGAAGTTCGACATCCACAAAAAACACGTATTCCCCCAACTCCCGTTTCGAAGGGCGTGATTCAATCCGACTCATGTTGAGGCCGAGATCCGCCACAGCGGCCAGTGCCTCGAGCAAAGCCCCTGGAGCATTGCGATGCAAGGAGAACGCCAGGCTGGCCACATCTCCCTGCTGGCGTCTCTCCCCGCGCTGGAGGAACAGAAATCGCGTGCAGTTGCCGGCAGCATCATTGATCGGATAGGCCAACTCGCTCAGCGCACCGTCTTGATGGAGTGCGCGGCTAGCAATGGCCGCACGAAAGCGACTCCCCTGCACCATGCGGGCCGCCTCCGCTGTTGAGGTCGTGGCAAGTTGCAAAGCATTAGGCAAATGGCGGGCCAGCCATCCACTGCACTGCGCCAGAGCCTGGGGGTGAGACAAGACCTCTGAAATCTCCTCGAGCCGACCGCTGCTTAGCAATGCATGGCGAATGGGCAACACCAGGGCTCTACGGATGCAGAGCTGGGGATTGGACCAGAGCGCATCCAGGCTTGCAGTGACTCCCCCCTCAACGGAGTTTTCCACTGGAACAACCGCCGCATCACTACGGCCATCCGCCACATGCTCCACAACAGACCGCAACCCAACACAGGGGACAAGCTGAGCCTGCACCTGGCCTTCAAGTTCCAACAGCGCACGGGCAGCCTTCTCTCCGTATGTGCCCTCGGGGCCAAGGAATGCCACAGAGATCGGCATCGGTAGGTGCACAAACACTCGATAGGATCATGGCGCGTCAGCCAACATCCATGCCTCTGGCCTTCAGTGCCAGCCAGCAACTGGATCTGCCTGTTCAAGAGCAGATCGACCGTCTTCCCGCTTACCTGCAGGAAGAAGACCGTGTGGTGAAAGCCCTGCTCGACCCGAACCAGCTCGAGCGAGTCGACGAAGGGCGGTACCGCTACACCGTGACGACCATTCAGGTGTTTCAACTGCAGGTCAAACCAGTGGTCTCACTGACAGTCCAGCAGGATGGTCAGACCCTGATCATGAGGGCGGTTGATGCCCAACTCGAAGGCCTTGGCGTTGTTGACGATTTTGAGCTCAGCCTGGAGTCGGTCCTGGAAGCCAGCAGCACTGGTTTAAAAGGGATTGCCACACTCGGCGTGGAGGTCAGCCAGCCTCCCCTACTGAAGCTGATCCCCCGCAAAGTGCTGGAGAGCACTGGTGAATCAATCCTGAACGGAATCTTGCTCACCATCAAAGGGCGGGTGGGCCGCCAACTGGTGGAAGATTTCCAGAGCTGGTGCAGCACTCAAGCTGCAGCCTGACTTCAGATGCTCGGTGGCAGCACCTTTGTTAGAAACGAACGGCGGTGCAGGGCCGTGGGGCCCAGACTGAGCAACGCCTGCCGATGAAATGCAGTGCCGTAGCCCGCGTGGCGCTCCAGGCCATAGTTCGGAAAACGCCCTGCCAAACGGCGCATCAGAGCATCACGCGCTTCCTTGGCGATCACGCTGGCGGCAGCGATCGCAGCGACCGAACTATCTCCTCTCACAATTGTTTGCTGGGGATGCTCCCAAAGACGTAACGGGAGCACGCCATCCACCAGCACCAGCTTGGGCTGCATGGGGAGGCGCTGCAGTGCACGAAGCATGGCCAGTTCAGTGGCCCGGCGAATGCCGAATGCATCCACCTCTCGCGCCGAGCCCTGGCCCAAAGCCCAGGCCTCAGCAGCCTGTTCAATGAGAGGCACCAAGCGAGCGCGACGACGCGCCGTGAGTGCCTTGCTATCGGTGAGGCCCTCAGCCCGCAGGGCCGCAGATGCAGCCTCTGAGAGCACGACAACACCTGCAAAAACGGGGCCGAACCAACAGCCCCGCCCCACTTCATCCACGCCCGCTTGCCAGGCCTCCATCGTTGAGCCGACTCAGTCCGTGGATACTGCTGAGGAGCGCCGTCGGCGGCGACGTGGCTCCTGATCACTCGCTTCAGACTCTGCTGGTGATCCCAAAAACACTCCCACAGCTGCCGGTTCAGGCGCAGATTCGGGGATTGCCGCTTCTTCCACCACCACTGCAACGGGCGAGGGGATCGTGGCCTCCAGAGGAGTGATCTCCACGAGCAGTTGGGCTGAGTCGGAATCAGCGTTCGACGCACCCTTCGCGGCGCTGTCTGCGCCAGCACCAGAACGACCTCCAGCGCGACCGCCGCCCCGCCCCCCACGACGACGGCGACGTCCGGAACTGACCGCCAACTGCTGTCGGGCCTGTTCCAACACCTCTTCTTCACTCTCTCCAGGGCGGACCACCCGAACCATCAGGTTGTCCCCTTCTGGTGGTTTGTCGAGCAACAAAGCAGGACTGAGGCCCAACCAACCGAACACCTGCTCCTGTTCATCACTCATGGGCACAGCCACGAGTTCTGGTTCAGGGCGCCGTGACGGAGCCTCAGCAGACGTGATCTCAGCAGACACAGCCAAGCTGATCTCGTCATCGGGTTTGGACGCGCCGGTACCGACACCCTCATCAGAAGAGGGAAGGGCTGTGTCGGAAACCCGACCACGACCACCACGGCGACGTCGCCCCCCTGGCTCGCCGGGGGCCAGCGCTTCTGCGCGGGCGGAAGCCGCCGAACGCACGAGGCCGGTTGCGGTTGCGAGTGGCTGAAGCAGATCTTTTCCGGGCAGCACCGCCACGTGGCCGAGACCACCGCAACTCGGGCACGCACGCCCGAACAACTCATAAATGTTTTGCCCCTGACGCTTCCGGGTGAGCTCAACAAGGCCCAGCTCGGAGAGCTGGGCAATTTGAGGACGCGCAGAATCATCACGGATCGCCGCCGTGAAGTGCTCCAGCAACTGCAACTGGTCACGGCGGGAATCCATGTCGATGAAATCGACAATGATCACTCCCCCGATATTGCGCAGCTTGAGCTGCCGGGCGATCTCCACTGCTGCCTCGCAGTTAGTCCAAAGCACGGTCTCCCGGGCGTTGGCCGAACGGGTGAAGGAACCGGAGTTCACATCGATCACCGTGAGCGCCTCGGTGGGCTCGATAATTACGTAACCACCGGAAGGAAGATCCACGCGAGGTTTGAGGGCATCGCGAATCGCGGCATTGACCTTGAAATGTTCAAGGATCTCGCTGGGTTCGGAATGGGCCTCCACAAGCACATTGCTGCCGTCCTGCTCAAGGAACTCGCGGACCCGATCCACAGCACTGGGCTCATCGAGCACAACACGGCTCAGATCCGGGCATGCGTGATCGCGCAGGATCCTGTGGATGAAATCTTCGTCACGATTAAGCAATACAGGCGGCACTGCCGTTTCCGCCACCTTTTGAATCGCCTCCCACTGGCGCAAAAGGGCCTCGAGGTCGTCGATCAGCAACTCTTCGCTGACACCCTCAGCCTCGGTGCGAATCAGCAGGCCAGCACCAGGAGGCTTCACGAGAACGCCAAGGGCCCGCAGACGGTTGCGCTCCCCTTCGGCAGAAATCCGGCGGGAAATGTTCACGCCCTGGCCACTGGGCTGCAGCACCAGATACCGACCAGGCAAGGCCAGATTGCCTGTGAGACGAGGACCCTTGGTGCCGGTGGGCTCCTTCATCACCTGAACCAGCACTTTCTGGCGCGGTTCGAGCAGCTCCGTGATGCCAGCGGCACCTTTCTTCAGCCGCAAAGGGCCTAGATCAGTGACGTGAATGAAGCCGTTTTTTTCACTCTCGCCAATGTTGACGAAGGCAGCATCGATGCCGGGAAGCACGTTCTCAACAGTGCCCAGATACACATCGCCAATTTGATAGCGACCCTGGGCAACGATCAGTTCATCAACCCGTTCATCAGAGAGCACCGCTGCGATGCGCAGCTGCTCGGCGATGATGATCTGTTGGGGCATAGAAGAGTCAGTGGATCGCCCGTAGGGGCGTAAATCCGATCGAAGACAGACGGTCACTCGGTCGGGTGAAAGAAAAATTGGAGGCCGTAGCCGTGGAATGAGACGGAGTAATTACTCCTCTGGGAATCAGCACTCGGCTCCAACGCTGACGGGTCGGAGTACCAGAGGCGATAGGCCTCTCGTTCCTCAGGATCTGGGAATGGAAAGACCGGGACGCGGAAGTGGCGCTAGCGCCCAAAACCGTTTGTCTTGAAGTCAATCTAGCACCGGGGTTCTTTGTTCACTGCAACAGCAGGGCAAGCCGGTGCACCCGCTCCATCTTGAGCTCCTGGTTGAGCTGCTCCTGCAACCAGTGCTGAATCTGAGATGGCTTGAGGCTGCGGCCCATGGCATCGATCTGCGCATGCAACTCCAGATCGGCCGTCGGGCGATCCGCTCCATCGCAGGGTTGGCAGCGCAGATCGAGCAGTGCAGGCCGACAGTCCCGTTCCCTGGGCCGGCCCTTTTTGTCTGTGTCGTGCCACATCAGCTGACCGCTCTCCATCAGGGCACGGCAAGCCATCACAACAGCATCAACAAACGCTCCCCCGCTGCCATCACCGGATGCCGGTGAGAGCCTGAATCGCCACTGGGCCGAAGCCAGTCGTTGCGACAGGCTGGGCTCAGAAACAGGCACCGTCTCGGCTGACAACAGCCGAAAGTCGTCCGGGAGGGTCTGTTGCCATGCCTGCATCACCTCCTCAGGATCCATCGCCTTCAGGAACTCCAGATCCATCCATTCCCCATGGGCTTCCACACCCAGAGGGAGCGCCAGGGCCAGCTGGAGTCGGGGGAGGGGGTGAAAACCACCGGTGAAGCTCACCGGCAGCCCAGAGCGGCGCAGCGAACGCTCGAGCATGCGCACCACATCCAGGTGGCTGAGCAAGGCCATCGCCCCGGTTTTGCTGAATTGAAAGCGCATCCTGCACACCCGCTCACTGGCCGGTGCCTGCGTGGCGACCTGGGTGGGGATCACAGGTGGCGGTACCACCACGTTGTGACCCAGATCAGGGCCACACACCCCGCAGCTGCTGCAGCCATCAAACGAACAATCGGGAACCACAGCCGCCGCTAGGGCCCGCTGCAGATCCTGCGCCAGCCAGGCCTTATCGATGCCTGAGTCGATGTGATCCCACGGCAGCGGCTGGGCACAGAAATTGTCGAGATCCTCTGGGCTCAGAGCCTTGGCCGCGCCCCATCCCCCCAGCTCCAGATCGCGATAACGCCCGTCCAGGCCGGCAGCAGCAATGGCGGCGGTCCAGGCCGCATAGGTGCGGTCTAAGGCCTCAAACCAGGCATCCATGCCCGCACCCGCTCGCCATGCCGCTTCGATCACAGGAGCCAAGCGCCGATCGCCCCGACCCACGAAATCTTCCATGGCCGAAAGCCGCACATCGGTGTAGTTGAACCGCACGCCCCGCAAGCCCCGGCTGGCATTGCGCAATAGGCCTTGGCGACGCACAAATTCAGCGGTGGAAACGCTGTGCCACTGAAACGGTGTGTGGGGCTTCGGCGTGAAATTACTGATGGTGATGTTGAGGCTCAACCGCCCCAGATCCCTGCAGCGCTGCTGGAGCATCACGCAGGTCTCGGCGATGCCGAGCACATCGGCGTCGGTCTCCCCAGGAAGGCCGATCATGAAATACAGCTTCACCTTGCGATAGCCGTTCTGCATCGCGGTGCGGATGCCGTTCAGCAGATCGTCATCAGTCAGTCCCTTGTTGACGATGTCGCGCAGGCGTTGAGTGCCGGCCTCCGGCGCGAAGGTGAGCCCTGCCTGCCGGCCACCACCAAGGATGTGAGCGATGTCGTGATCGAAACGATCCACCCGCTGACTGGGTAGCTGCAGCGTCACGTTCTGATCCGCCAGACGATTGCGTAGCTCCACCCCAACGGCCGGGAGCGCGAGATAGTCGCTGCAACTCAGGGACAACAGGGAAAAGTCGCTGTAGCCCGTGCGCTTCATGCCCGTTTCGACGGCCTCGATCACCGCCTCCGGTTCGACATCGCGGGCAGGACGCGTGAGCATCCCGGGTTGGCAAAAACGACAGCCTCGTGTGCAGCCTCGGCGAATTTCCACCGTGAGCCGGTCGTGCACCGTCTCCACATGGGGCACCAGACCCATGGCGTAGTGCGGCATGGGAGTGGCCACACGCCGTAGAGGCCGTCGTGGCAGATCTGAATGCAAGGGCTCCACCGTGACCCCATCCGCTCCAGGGGCATACAGAGACGGCACATAAACCCCTGGCACCTGCGCCAGATCGCGCAGCAGGCGTGAGCGAGGCCAACCGGCGGCCTTGGCTTCCGCCACCACCAGACCGATCTCAGGCAACAATTCCTCGCCATCGCCGAGTGCGATGAAATCGAAGAAGGCCGCATAGGGCTCAGGGTTGCTGGTGGCGGTAGGCCCGCCCGCAAAGATCAGGGGTGGGGCCGCGGGATCACTGAGGGGGAGATCACCGCGGTCAGCAGCGCGCAGAGGCACTGCCGCGAGATCCAACATTTCCAGGATGTTGGTGGCACCGAGCTCATAGCTGAGGCTGAAGCCGAGGATGTCAAAGGCCGGAAGAGGCCGGCGACTCTCAACGGCAAACAACAGCTGCTGACGCTCCCGCAGACGGGCCGCCAGATCCGGCGCCGGCAGATAGGACCGATCACAGAGCTGGCCGGGAACGGCGTTGAGAATCGAATAGAGAATGATGTGGCCCAGATTGCTGGATCCCACCTCGTAAATCTCGGGATAGGTGAGCGCCCAGCGCACACGGGCTGCTGACCAATCCCGCGGCTCCACCCCCAACTCGTGGCCCATGTAGCGGGCGGGTCGATGGATGCCGGCATTCACCAGGCTGTCGAAATCGACCGGCTCCAGACTCGGGGACGCGACGGTCATGGCCAGCAGGGCAGTGATTCCATCGTATGGACCGACCGTGAACCGACAGCACGCCGCGTCGCGTAGCAGGATGCCGGGCAAGACATCCCGTTATTCCGTGGTTCAGGTCAACAGCAACTACCTCAAACTCAAGGCCGGATACCTCTTCCCCGAGATCGCAAGGCGTGTGAAGGCCTTCAGCGAGGCGAACCCTGAGGCGGCTCTGATTCGCCTGGGCATCGGCGATGTCACCGAGCCCCTGCCCCTGGCCTGCCGCGACGCGATGAAGGCCGCCGTTGACGAGATGGGCACCAACACGGGATTTCATGGTTATGGCCCGGAGCAAGGCTACGGCTGGCTGCGGGACGCCATCGCCAAGCACGACTTCCAGGCCCGTGGCTGCAACATCAGCGCCGAGGAGATCTTTGTCTCCGATGGCTCCAAGTGCGACAGCAGCAACATCCTCGACATCCTCGGCAGCGGCAATCGCATCGCCGTCACCGACCCGGTGTACCCCGTGTATGTCGATAGCAACGTGATGGCAGGCCGCACCGGCGACGCCGGCGACAACGGTCGTTACGGCGGCCTGACCTATCTGCCGATCAGTGCCGACAACGGCTTCAGCGCCCAGATCCCTAGCGAGCCGGTGGACCTGATCTACCTGTGCTTCCCCAACAACCCCACGGGCGCGGTAGCCACCAAGGCCCAGCTCAAGGCCTGGGTCGACTATGCCCTTGCCAATGACGCGCTGATCCTCTTTGACGCGGCCTACGAGGCCTTCATCCAGGACCCCGAACTGCCCCACTCGATCTACGAGATCGAAGGAGCCCGCGAGTGCGCCATCGAGTTCCGTTCCTTCTCGAAGAACGCTGGCTTCACCGGCACCCGCTGTGCCCTCACCGTGGTGCCGAAAGGTCTCAAAGGCAAAGCGGAAGATGGCTCCGAGGTTGAGCTCTGGGGGCTATGGAACCGGCGCCAGAGCACCAAGTTCAACGGTGTGAGCTACATCATTCAGCGTGGCGCCGAGGCTGTGTACTCCGACCAGGGCCAACAGGAAATCAAGGCACTGGTGGGCTTCTACATGGAGAACGCAGCCATCATTCGCCGCGACCTGGGTGCCGCTGGCATCGAGGTGCATGGCGGTGAGCATGCTCCCTATGTGTGGCTGAAAACCCCGACTGGCATGGACTCCTGGGGCTTCTTCGACCACCTGCTGACCAAGGCCCATGTGGTGGGCACCCCTGGCAGTGGCTTCGGCGCCGCCGGCGAAGGCTACTTCCGTCTCTCCGCCTTCAACAGCCGCGCCAATGTGGACGAGGCCATGCGTCGCATCCGCAGCCTCTGAACCCACAACCCCTCCCCAACCATTGCAGTGGGGAGGGGTATCCCCTCAATCCCTCCACGTACATTGGGGCCCACCCAAGCGAGCTGGCCATGGCGGTGAACACCACAAGCCCAGGCCCCGGCGGCGCTGCCGTTCTCGACAAGCAGGCCGAACGGGTCCGAAAGCGGTCACCCCGCTACAAGGTGCTGCTGCATAACGATCCGGTGAACACCATGGAATACGTGGTGACGACCCTTCAACAGGTGGTGCCTCAGCTCAGTGAGCAGGACGCGATGGCCGTGATGCTCGAAGCCCACAACTCAGGCGTTGGTCTGGTGATCGTCTGTGACCTCGAACCGGCTGAGTTCTACTGCGAAACCCTCAAGGCCAAAGGGCTGACCAGCACATTGGAGCCGGAGAGCTGAGCAGCACTCGTTTTCACCCGGTCTGGACCGCCTGGCTCAGCCAACACCGGCGCTGGATCCCCACCGTCACGCTGATCCCAGTGCTCTATGCACTGGGCTGGCTGATGATGCAACCACTGGCCCGCTTGCTGCCGGGCCTGCCGATCGCCACCCGGGACCTGTTGGGGACCGTGATCAGCCTGGCGATTTTCATCGTGGTGCTGCCGAGCTGGGTGCGCATCCGCTGGAGCACCCGTTCCCCCTGGAAGCAACTGGGACTGCAACGATCCAACGCTGCACCATCCGGATGCGTCGGATTGGTGCGTGGCCTCAGCTTTGCCGCAGGCCTTCTGTTGCTGATCAGCCTGATCAGCTTCGCTGGGCGCTGGGGCTACTGGCTTGGGGATGTCGAACTTGCACAGTGGCTAAACGGACTGTTGCTCTGCTTTGGCGTTGGCCTGGCCGAGGAACTGCTGTTCCGCGGATGGCTATGGGGGGAACTGACGCTGCTGATCGGCACCCGTCGAGCCATTCCAGCCCAGGCTCTGATCTTCAGCCTGGTCCACACCCGTTTCAACCTCGGGGTCTGGCCCATGCTCGGGCTCCTGCTCGGACTCTTTCTGCTGGGGATGGCCCTGGCCACCCGTCGGAACCTGGATCAGGGGTCACTGTGGGGCTGCGTCGGACTGCACGGTGGCCTGGTAGGAGGCTGGTTTGTGCTTCAGGCAGGGCTGCTGCAGTGGTCACCCCAGATCCCCCTCTGGCTGATCGGACCAGGAGGTAACCCCCTTGGAGGTCTGGTGGGGATCCTGGCGATGAGCCTGCTGCTGGGAGTTCAGCTCACAGCGTTGGCGAGAGCAGCGCGTCCCTGAACGGGCGCGCGAAGGGCTTCGTCGAGTGGAGCCTTGCCGTAATCCCTCTCAAGTAGATCAATCACGGTGCGACCGAAGTTGCTGGGGTCACGATCAAACGCCTCCAGACAAATCCGGCCGAAGGTGCTGCCCATGGGCTCTGGATTCCAGAGCAGCTTGCGGGCGGTCCAGGGCATCATGCTCATCGGGTTGTAGCCGGGCTGAATCAAGCCCTGATCGAAGCCGTATTGCTCCAGGTGGGTATGGGGCTGCAGACCGATGAAAAAGATCGAGGGCTCCACCTGGGCGGCCCCGAAAATCGCTTCGAGTTCGCGGTGATAGGCCACCGTTTGCCGGATCGTTTCGGGCCGTTCATCGATCACATTGAACGAATAATTCACCGACACGTGTTCACGGAAGCCAGCCCTTGCCAGTAGGCGGCAATTCTCCAGTACGGTGCGCAGGTTGTAGCCCATGCGCATCTTGCGCACCAACTCCTGCGATCCCGAGGTGATGCCGATCTCGAAGTAATCCATCCCCGTGGCCACCATCAGTTCCGCCAGCTCGGCGTCTAGGTTGTCGGCGCGGATGTAGGCCGCCCAGCGGATGTCGTGCCACCCCTTGGCTTGAATCGCCCGCAGCAGCTGTTTGGCATCTTCGATGTAGCGGCGGGCCGGGATGAACTGGGCATCGGTGAACCAGAAGCCTCTAACGCCGCGGTCGTATAGCTGGCCCATCTCGGCGATCACCTCCTCAACGGGGTTGAGCCTGACCGACTTGCCTTCGATCACCGTGTACACGCAATAGCAGCAGTTATGGGGACAGCCGCGCTTGGTCTGCACGCCCACATAAAAGTCTCCTCCTTCGAGATACCAATTGAGCTGGGGCCAGATGCGGGCGATGTAGCTGTAGTCGCAGGCGGTTTTGACCACGGGCGCCGGTGGCTCATGGATCAGGCCCTGCCGCGGCAGTTCGCCGGCGATGTAACAGCGCTCCCGGGCCAGATCCTCGCCCAGGATCAATTTCTCCAGCAACCGCTCACCCTCCCCCACCGACACGACGGTGCCCGGCGGCAGGGAGCGGCCCAACTGCTCGTAAAACACGCTCACCGCCCCGCCTCCCAGCACCGCCTGGGCCTCGGGGCGGAAGCGGCGGGCCCGGCGCAGGCCCCGGCGCAGCAGCCGCAGGTTGCGCCACAACTCTCCGTAATGGCTGGTCATCAAGCGCAGGCCGCCCAGGGCTCCGCGCAGGCGCCGCAAGGGATTGCGGGCGTAAAACACCTCAAATGAGTTCTGCAGCGGATTGCCGCCGCGGCCATCCACCGGCGCATAGATCTGGATATCGCGCCAGGAAAACACCAGCAGGCTGGGCTGGAAGGTGGTGATCGTGGCCAGCAGCACCCGTTCCGCGTCCATCAGCGGCAGGGCGGCCAGATCGAGCAGGCGCTGCTCCAGGGCGGGGAAGCACTTGTGCAGGTGATCCGCCAGG
>JAYKIX010000120.1:0-8297 GCA_035286005.1 Synechococcus sp.
CAGGAACCTGAAGTTCAGGACCTTGCCAACCTTCTCAATGCCATGGGTGCCCGGATCACGGGTGCCGGCGGCCCCACGATCACCATCGAAGGGGTGAGCAAGCTGCATCGCTGCACCTATGCGGTGATCCCGGATCGCATCGAAGCCGGCACATTCCTGCTCGCTGCTGCGATCACCCGCTCAACGCTTCGGGTTGCCCCTGTGGTGCCTGAGCACCTCAGCGCTGTTCTTCAGAAGCTGCGCGATTGCGGCTGTGAGCTCGACATTGCCGATGGCGGCATCACGATCACCCCTGGTGAGATCTGTGGTGTCGACATCACCACCCAGCCCTTCCCTGGTTTCCCCACGGACCTGCAGGCCCCGTTCATGGCCTTGATGACCACCGCCAAGGGCACCAGCGTAATCACGGAAAAGATCTACGAAAACCGCATGCAACATGTGGCTGAACTTCAGCGCATGGGTGCTTCCATTCGCCTGCAGGGCAATACGGCGGTGGTGGAAGGGGTATCTCAGTTGAGTGCAGCGCCTGTGACCGGAAGCGATCTCAGGGCTTCCGCAGCCATGGTTCTGGCGGCGCTTTGTGCCCAGGGCACCAGTCAGGTGTCCGGCCTGAATCACCTCGATCGGGGCTACGACTGCATCGAAGCCAAGCTGACGTCCAGTGGAGCCCAGCTGCAGCGCTGGAATCCCTAAGCCTCAAAGGCAGTCGACGGTCGCATAGCATCAGAAACCGCGGGAGCCTGGCGGAATTGGTAGACGCAGCTGACTCAAAATCAGCCGGCCACTGGTCTTGGGGGTTCAAGTCCCCCGGCTCCCATTCCACCGCAGTGATGGGCACCTACGGGCGCTTTCCCCTCACCTTGACCCGTGGTCGGGGCTGCTGGGTGGAAGATGACCGTGGTGTGCGCTATTTCGATGCCGTTGCCGGCATCGCCACCTGCACCCTGGGTCACAGCGACCGGGCGATGCGCCATGCGCTCAGCCGCCAGTTGCGCCGTCTCCAGCACGTGTCGAATCTCTATGAGATTCCCGAGCAGATTGAGCTGGCCAGCTGGTTGGTGCACCACAGCTGTGCAGATAGCGTTTTTTTCTGTAATTCAGGTGCTGAGGCCAACGAAGCGGCCATCAAGTTGGCGCGAAAGCACGGCCACACCGTTCGAGGGATTGATCGCCCGGTAATTCTCACCGCGCGGGCCAGCTTCCATGGGCGCACCCTGGCGGCGGTGAGCGCAACGGGGCAGCCCCGTTATCACCAGGGGTTCGAGCCGATGGTGGAGGGATTCGAGAACTTCAACTACAACGACCTGGCCTCCTTTGAGGCTGTTCTGACCCGCCTCGAGGCGGGTGGACCCAAGGTGGCCGCTGTGCTGATTGAGCCCCTCCAGGGTGAAGGGGGCGTGAACCCCGGAGATCCGACAGTGTTCCGGGCCATCCGTGAGCATTGCGATGCCCGCAACATCCTGCTGATTTTTGATGAGGTGCAGGTGGGTATGGGGCGTTGTGGAACGCTCTGGGGTTATCAGCGTCTGGGGGTTGAGCCCGATGCATTCACCCTGGCCAAAGGGCTCGGGGGTGGCCACGCCATCGGCGCTCTTCTCGTCAAAAAGCATGCTGATCACTTTGTCCCCGGTGATCACGCCAGCACCTTCGGGGGCAATCCGTTTGCGTGTCGTGCCGGCCTCACTGTCGCTCGGGAGCTGCAGCGTCGCCAATTGCTGGCGAATGTTCAGGAGCGGGAGTCACAGCTGCGTGAAGGGCTTGATGCCCTTGTGGCCCGCTATCCCGAGGTTCTTGAAGGCACTCGCGGTTGGGGACTCCTCCAAGGGCTTGTGCTCAAGGCAGAGGCTGGTCTCGCTGCAATCGATGTGGTGAAAGCAGCCCTGGAGCAGCGGTTGCTGCTGGTGCCTGCGGGTCCTCAGGTGGTGCGAATGGTTCCTCCATTGGTGATCAGCAACCGTGATGTCCACACCCTGCTTGCACGACTCGAGTCGACCTTTGCGGCCTTGCAGGCGTGAGTTTCAGTGATCTGCTGCCGCCGTTTGATCAGCGGGGCATGGATCTTTCCCTCGACCGCATGGTTCGAGCCTTGGATACTCTTGGCCAACCCTGCAGGGAGATTCCCGCTGTTCAGGTGGTGGGAACCAATGGCAAAGGTTCGATTGCCAGCTTTGTGCATCGTGGCCTCGTGGCCGCAGGTATCCGCACAGGTCTCACCACATCGCCCCACCTGGTGGATTGGACGGAACGGATTCGTGTTGACCATCAGCTCATCAGTCAAGCTGTTCTGAGGGAGCGTCTGGAGGCCCTCCAGCCCTTGGCTTTACGCGAGGGGTTGACCCCCTTCGAAGTGTTGATCACGGCAGCCTTCGTGCATTTTTCGGCTGAGCGGGTGGAGTGGATGGTGCTGGAAGCGGGGCTGGGAGGGCGTTTGGATGCCACCACCGCCCATCCACTGAGGCCCTTGTTGGCGGTTGCTTCCATCGGCCTCGATCATTGTGAGCACTTGGGCCCATCCCTCACAGCCGTGGCTGCTGAAAAGGCTGCGGCGATTCAACCTGGTGCCATGGTGATCAGTGGACCGCAGCGGCCTGAGGTGGCTGCGGTGCTCAGCCAGCGTGCTCTTGCACTGGATGCTGAACTGAGCTGGGTAGAGCCCTTAGAGCCTGATTGGGACCTGGGCCTTGCTGGGGAGTATCAGCGCAGCAACGCTGCCGTGGCGAAGGCTGTGCTGGAACGGATTCAGGCCCAGGGTTGGCCCCTTGAAGCCACCATGATTCGAGCAGGGCTGGCCGCGACCCACTGGCCGGGACGGCTGCAGCCCGTGCAATGGCAAGGACACAGCCTGCTGATCGATGGGGCCCATAATCCCCCGGCGGCGGAGGCGTTGTGTCGTGAACGGAGCCATTGGCCCCATGCCGGTCATGGCGTCATTTGGATTGTGGGGATCCAGTCCCACAAACAGGCTCCTGAGATGCTGCGCATCCTGTTGAAGCCTCAAGATCAAGTGTGGATTGTGCCTGTTCCTGGCCACCGCAGTTGGACCCGTTCGATGCTGCTGGAGGCCTGTCCGGCATGGGGTGATCAAGTGCATGCCTTGCCAGCGGACGACGGCAACGACGACACCTGCACCATGGTGATTCGGGTCTTGGAACACCTGGATCAGCAGGGCTGGCCTATGGCAGCGCCCGTGATTGCAGGTTCGCTGTATCTGGTTGGAGAGTTAATGGCTCGAGGGACGCTGGACTTCGCTCATAAGGACCACGACTCCAAACCTTTCAGATCAGGCCTTTAGGCTCGCAGCCTCCAGCTGGTCAACAAAAAAGCCCCGCCAAAGGCAGGGCTTTTGCTGAACTCCTGTGGACGTGTGACCTTGTTTCCACTCCACAGAGGAGTTCATCTCCTCACGAGATCAAATTAATTTCCTCAACTACTAACGGTTGGACGGCTGGGCCAGTTGTTGAGCTGCTCCTGGTGCGGCGTGCGTTCAGGGCCAGGGCGGCCGCGGCATCCCTGCGATGGGGTACAGAGTGAGTGCATCTCCAGGGGCTGTGATGACAGATCTTTCCCATGCGACCGTTGTCCAGCGCCGTTGGCTGATGGCAGCGCTGTGCAGTGTCTGGTTACTGCTCTGGGGGTTGGCGCCGCCGGTGCTGGCTTTGGACACTTCCGCCGGCGTGGGTTTGCAAGATCGCGCTCTGTTTCAGGAGCGCGTGGATTACACCCTCACGAATCAGAGCGATGGTGACTTCCACGGCCAAGTGCTGACCAACACCTCCTTTGCGGGGGCGGTGGGTCGGGGGGCTGATTTCTCAGAGGCCGATCTGCATGGGGCGATCTTCACCCAGGGTGCTTTTGCAGAGGCGGATTTCTCCGGGGCCGACCTGTCGGATGCCCTGATGGATCGTGCCGATTTCAGCGGCACCAATCTCACCAATGCATTGCTGAACGGGGTGATTGCTTCTGGCAGCAGCTTTGCAGGGGCCCGCATCGATGGAGCGGATTTCAGTGATGCCCTGCTCGACCGTGATGACGTGGTGAGGCTCTGCCGTGAGGCTGACGGTGTGAACCCTGTGACGGGGATGGCGACCCGTGACAGCCTCGGCTGTTGAGGATTCGCTTCAGGTCTGCAGCCAGCCTCTGAGTTTGCCCGGATTGAGCAGTCCCATGGGGTCGTGGCGCCCTTTGGCTGCCACCTGATCGGCGTCCACAATTCCCAGACCTCCGTCTTCCACGGTGATCACATGGGGGTTGAAAATCACGGCCCCAAGCGCACGGCATTGGCTGATCAGTCGTTCCAGGGCGTCTTCCCCTTGCCAGCGCACCAGTGGGAGCGCCGCCAGGCGTGCTTGACCTGCCTGGCGGACCCCTTCGAGATGCCAGAGCAGGGTGTCCCCCCAGGCGTTGGAGAGGGTCTCCAGCGCTGCCATTTCCGGTTGGGGCAGCAACATCTGCAGATAGGTCCAGCCAGGGTCTTGCTGGCGCATGTGCAGGGTGGTGTGATTCCAGCTCAATTCCCGCAACCCATTGCCTGCCCGTGAGGCCTCGTCCCCCAGGTGATGGCATTGGGCCCCAGCTGCTCTGGCGAGTCGTTGCACCGTGCTCAGCGCATCGGGGCTCACCAAGAGCAAAAGGCGATGGAGCGCGTTGGCAGGGCCGCTCCAACTGGGCAATCCGGTCACGATGCGTTGATCCAGGAGTGTGCAGAGAAACAGATCAATGGCGGCCTGCTGACAACGCTGGGTCAGTGCTACCGCTGTTGGCCAGTCCGCACAGTCGATGCAGACCTCTTGCCAATCCACCCGTGCCGCGGTGCTCAGGGTCAACGCGGTGATGATGCCATTGGTGCCATAGGCATGGTTGATGGCCTCCGCATCCGTTCCGTTCAACCGCAGTCGCCGAGGTTGTGGTTCCACCGTGACCACTTCCAGGCCGAGGAGATGGCCAGGATCTCTTAAAAATCCCCATCGAACTGAGCCGATGCCGCCGGATCCACCGGCGATGAACCCGCCAACGCTGGCACTCCTCCAGGTGCTTGGCATCAGACGAAGCTGCCGCCCCTGCTGGGCCAGTTCACTGTCGAGATCTTTGAGGAGGCAGCCGCATTCCACCTCCACCGCACCCGATTCAGGATGGATGTCCCGGATGCTCCGCAGTTCGCCCATCAGCATCACCACCCCTCCTTGAAGGGGAACGCATTGGCCGTAGTTGCCCGTTCCCGAACCCCGCAGGGTGAGGGGGACCAAGGCCTTCGCGCAGGCGGCTGCCACGGCCATCACGGCAGCCAGCGTCTTGGGACGAACCACCAGTTGGGCCCGGCAGTGGCGAAACCGCGCCTCCAGCACAGGCGAATAGTCATAGGCGTCGCGGGAGAAACGCTCGATGTCGGCAGGCGAGCTCAGTAAGTCGAGCCCCTCAACGCCACTCAATTCCGCCTGAACCGCCTGCAGTGCCTGAAGGTTGGGTTCCATGGACGGCGCTGCGGGTGACCTCAGTGTGGCTGGGCAACACCCCGCACCACGATCCTGCGCTTGGGCGGCTGGGCCAGCAGCTCGTTCCAGCCGGACGCTTCGATGATCAGCAGATCCGCCGGCGCACCAGCTTGGAGCGTGCCGTCCCATGGCAACCCCATCAGTCGCGAAGCTTCGGTGGTGAAGGGCATCAACCCTCGACGCTCCCAGGGAGCTAATTGGGCTAGCGGCAGTGCCTGAGCCATCAGGGCCAGAGGATCGAAGCTGCCCCCTGGGAACCAGGGATCCTGCACGTTGTCTCTACCCACAGCCACACGCACTCCACCGCCCTGCAGTTGAACAATGGGGGCCAGGGGCCGAACCAAGGGAGATCGGTGTGGATGTCGCCCCAGTAGCCAGCCATTTGTTAGTGGCAAGGCCACCACCTGCAGCTTGTGATGAGCCATGCGTTCAATGACCCGTCTCAGCCTGGAGGGTCCGAGCAGCGCCAGGCTGCTGGCGTGGCTGCAGGTGATTGGTACTGACACCGGGTTTTGATCCAGTACCCGCAGCAGTTGAAGAGTTCCTTCGGCAGGTCCCGACTGGGCTTCATCGATGTGCAGGTCGATGCCACAACCGAGTTGGTCCGCCAGTGTCAGCAGTTGGCGCAGGGCCCCACGGGTGGATGATCCGGAGCAAGGGGGAACGATCACGCCGCCCAAGAAGCCCGCTGCAGCCGCGACGCGCCGAGCGAGGGTCTGGCCAGCAACGGTGGACCAATGGTCCACAGGCAGCAGTGCCACCAGTTGCAGATCCACGCGACCACGCCAACAGGCTTGGGCATCTTGCAAGGCATCCCAGCTGCAATCGGCGCCGGGGCCGAGGCTGTCGATGTGACTGCGGATGGCCCGAAGGCCTTGGCAAAAGGCCTGCTGGAGAGCCCGTTCGGCCCGGGCCCGCACCGAGCTTGTGGTGCGGGTTTGATGTTCCTGGAGATTGGCGGCTAGGGCCCCCGCGTAGGAGCCTTCTCGGTTTGGAGCCTCTGGCCAGCTGAAGGCTTTATCGAGGTGGGCATGGGGTTCCACCAGGCGAGGCAGCAGCAGCAGATCGGGCGCGGTACTTGCTGTGATCTGCGATGGAGTGAGGGGCTGAATCGTGGTGATTTGCCCTTCATGCCAGCGCAGATCGATGGCCATAAGTCCGTCGGCTTCCGCCGCCGGCAAGGGGGATTCCCTTGGGGGGAGAACCACCAGTCCGCGGGGTGCCCATCCCTGGAACTGACCGCAAGCGTCAGTGCTCACGAGCCTTGGGCGGCAGTGGCCGGGTCTGTCTGGACGTGAACAGTGAAGACGTGGCCTGCAATGCCCACAGAGATGATTTTGTAGCGGGGGAGCCGCAAGCCCGGGAGCAATGTCTGTCCGCCAATCTCAGTGGTGAACACACTGAGCAGGCCCAGGTTCAGTCGTGAACTGAATCGCCCGGCGAGAGCCGACAACGTGGGTTGCTGACTGGAGATCACTCCAGGGCAGTCCTTCACCAAGATCCGCATCAGCATTGGCAGCCCGCCCGTGCCGCAAATCTCTTCTGAAGCCAGCTCCACCAGTTGCTCACCGGCATAGGCCTCGTAGTCGTTCAAGTTGGGATTGGTGAGCACCAAGGCGGCCGTGGCGCCCAGGAGAGTCAGTCCCATGGTCAGAGGCAAGGCCGACAGCCGCCTGGGGTTGTGCACGGCTCCTGACGGGGAGAAGGGGCGAGTTGGTAGATTCTGAACGACGCGGCGGGCGTCGCCAAGTGGTTAAGGCAGCGGCTTGTGGCGCCGCTATTCGGGGGTTCGAATCCCCTCGCTCGCCCTCCTCTCGATCTTGGTTCTCACTGAGGTCGAAACGCATTTAATAGTTGATGGGCTCCCTCGCGAATGGGGTCCACACACGGGAGCTGCAGTTGATTTTCCATGGCGCGTAGGGCCCTTTCGGCATCTGTGGGTTCCAGCCGTGCGGTGTTGAGCGCCACGGCTTTCACTTTGGCCGGAGGGCCCAGCGGGTTGGGTCGGCCCATCCTGGCCAGCCCTTCTGTGATCTGAATCAGTTCGGGCAGGGGTGGGAGCGGCACCTCAGTCAGACGGTCGATGGTGGTTTGCTCCGCGCGATGCACCAGCAGCAAGTCGGTGGGCTGGCTGCCGCGGATCAATGGCAACGTGGCTGTGGAACCGGGGTGGCATAACGACCCCTGGCCTTCCACGAGCACCAGTCCGGTTTCCGTAAGCCCTTCGGCCGCCTTCAAGACGGCCGCTTCCACCGCCCCAGCGGCGTAATCCACGCGCACCGCATCAAGCGGTGTTCCCGCACCGCTGATCAGGATCCCGGCCTGACCTGTGCCCACAAACCGGCAGCTGAGTCCTCGCCGTTCGGCGGCCTCTTTCAGGGTCAGGCAAGCGCTCATTTTTCCCACGGCCATGTCGGTGCCCACGGCCAAGATGCGTTGGCACGGCAGGGCCGCTGCACGCCCTTGGCCCACGACAAGACCCGTTGGCTCCTGTCGCAAATCCCAGATCCAGCGCCCGGGTTGGCAGGCCGCGGCAAAGGCTGGATCGTCCCCCAGTTTGGTGTGCAATCCACTGGCGATCGATAAGCCAGCTTTCAGTGCTGCCAAGGCATCCATCCGCAAAGGATCTGGCAGCCTTCCTCCTGAGGGTGCGAGGCCAACGACTGCCACTTCGGGGGCATAGGGGAGGGCGTCCTGGAGCGATGCCACCACAGGAATGCTGCGGGGGATGCCCGTCACCGCTTCAAGGGCGGCTCCGGCGTGGCCAGGGTCAATGACCGCCACGATCGGACCTTGCCGATGGCGGAG
>JAYKIX010000121.1:0-4888 GCA_035286005.1 Synechococcus sp.
CCTTGAGGGGGCGATTGTGTGGTTCGCTACCGATTCGATGATCGGTCGCTTCAGCGGTTCAGTTGCTCCCGGCACTCCTGCTGGCGGTGGTGATAAGTGCTCCCGCGGTAGTGGAGTTCAACAGTGGTATCGGGGGCCACGGCTTCATGGCGGAGCGAGGCTGTGTAGTGAAGGCCGCGGTAGGTGTGTTCAACCTGTTTGTCGCCCACGGGCTCGTGTTGGCTGGGGTCGTAGCTGACCCCGCGGTAGGTGCGTTGTTGGGTGGTCATGGAGGCCTTGTCGAAGGGAGGTTGTCAATCCCGAGAGTCGGGGCCGCTTCGAGGGAAGGAGCGTTGCTTCGCCTTGCGGATGGGCTACTTCCGGCTTGAGGGTCGACCCAGGCGGTCGGCCGAGCTCAACGTTTTGTCCTTCAGTTGCGTTCTATCCCTGTTTCGCTGTTCATGGTGAACAGTTCTGGCTTTGGTGCTGGAAAATTTTCTGAAGAATTGTGCCCGCAGGCTGCTGTGCCTCGGTCGTAGGGTTCAAAACGACTGTTGAAGACCCTTGAGCCAAGCCGCCTCCGACGCCACGCGCACGCCGCTCTACGGCGAGCGGGCCATCGCTGATGCCGAGCTGATCTGCTTTGACAATCCCCGGCCTGGTCGTCCCTATGAGGTCTCGATCGAGCTGCCGGAATTCACCTGCCTCTGCCCGTTCTCGGGTTATCCCGACTTTGCGGTGCTTCGGCTCCTCTACCAGCCTGGCCCCCGGGTCGTGGAACTCAAGGCGATCAAGCTTTATGTGAACAGCTATCGCGATCGCACCATCTCCCATGAAGAGGTGGCCAATCGCATCCTGGATGACCTTGTTGCTGCGTGCGATCCGGTTTGGATGCAGTTAGAGGCAGATTTCAATCCCCGCGGCAATGTTCACACCGTGGTGCGGGTCACACACGGGACTCGGCAGCCCTGTTGAGGAGTTCAGGGAATTCCTGCGCGAATCCACTGAGGTTGCGATTGCAAAGTCCGGCAACATGCAGTTTTCCGTGCTCTTGGTCGCCGATGGCCCAGAGCTGTCGGGTCGCCACCAGGCTCAGTCCACCCCCCAGCAGCGTGATTGCAAAGCCGAGATAAACCAGTGGTACACCGGGATCTCTTTTCAGGAGAAGACCACTGGCTGGCATCACATCGATGACTTTGACTGGCAGACCGTTGACTTCGGCTGCGGCTCCGCCGGGTCTGAGGTTGGTGATCAGCTCTCCTCCTGCCCCAAACACTTGCACTGGGCCGGCTTCACTGGCAACGGTGAGCAACACGGGCTCGGTTCCATCCGGACGGGTCGGCAGCACGAGGCCCCAGAGCTGGTCCCCCAATTCCGGAAAGGTTTGAAGCGGTAACTGCAGGAAAGGGCTCTGACCGAGCTGAACGGTGATCGTGGCCAGTGACCAATCGGCCTGATACACGGTCATTCCGCGATAGCGGAGCGGATGGTTCACGCTGATCTCCTCGTAAAGGGGATCTGTGGCTCCTGGAGGTTGCAGCGCGAGTCGCGAGCGGAACTGTTCAGTGCGTCCAGCCGGGTCACGTTCGATGGAGAAGCGATCGAGCGTGAGCGTCAGCTGGCTATTGCCAGACCGATCAAGCAGATCAAGGCTGCGTCCAGGGGCCAAGAACCGTTCCAGACGGTTGCCCGCCAGTGCCCCCCAGGCGGCACCGAGCATCAAAAGAACAAGACCGGTGTGGACGAGCAGAGGTCCGACGCGGCCGATCACTCCACGGCGCGCTGCCAACCGCCCCGACTGTTCCTGCACCTGCCATCCCTGGCTGCGGAGCTTGGCGGCGAGGGTTTGGACGCCCTCTTGGGGGTCGGTGCTGGTCAGCGTTTCTGCAACAGCCAGTTTGCTGAGTTGTCGGGGTTCCCTGTAGTCGATCCAGCGCAGGGCGGCCTGAAGCGCAGGCCATTGCCGTCGCCAGCTGCAGAGAATCAGGGCTAGCCCCAGCCAGCCCAAGAGGGTCAGAAACCATCCGCTGGAATACACCTGATCCAGCTGCAACTGCAGCATGCGTTCGCCGTTGATCAGGCCGAGCCAGGGATCTCGATTGAACCGCTCCAAATAAAGCGAACTGGCTTCGCCCTGGGGAAGGATGGTGCCAACGGCACTGGCGATGGCGATCAACAGCAACAGCACGATGGCCAGCCGCAAATCGGAGAGCAGAGCGGCGAGACGTCGAATCAAGGACATCTGTTCAGATCCATCGGGCCAGCAGGGTGAGCATGCCAGTGCAGATCAGCACCACACCACTGATGGGAGGAACCCATCGTCCGATCGATCGCAGCGCCAGCAGTTTGGGCACGCTTGCAGCGACACTTCCGGCGATTAACAGAGGCAGAACCTGGCCAACGCCAAAGCTGGCCAGCAGCAGCACTCCGATCAGCGGTTGGCCGCTGGTGGCGATCCAGCCCAGTAGCACCGCCAGCACAGGTGTTGTGCAGGGCGAGGCGGCTAACCCGAAGGCGAGGCCAGCGGCCACTGGTGCGAGGGGGGATGGCACCCGTTGTGTCCAGCGCATTGGGTCTGGACCCGCCGGTAGGGGAACACGGATGAGGCCGAGCAGATTCAGGCCCATCACCACAGCCAGCACCGCCACCAGCGAGGGGATTACATCGGGCACCTGCCCGTAGATACGCCCCAGGAGGCCGCTGAGGCTCCCCAGCACCACCAGAGCCCCAACAATGCCGGAGCAGAACAGCACGCTGCGTTGCCAGGGAGTCTGCTGCGATTCAAATCCCGCCAGATAGGCCAGGGTGACGGGTAGTAAGGAGAGCGAGCATGGTCCTAGGCTGGTGAGCGCTCCCCCGGCGAATACAAGGCCAAGGGTCAACGGACCTGGGTGATTCAGTGCTTGGGTCAGCAGCTGTTCACTGCTGCGGGCCAGATCCGACAGATCCAAGGAGGTCATCGCCAGAAAAGAAGCGGGAATGGTCCCAGCCGGTGGATCCGGATTGTGCTGAGGCGATCACCCTATCGAGTGGCAGTCAGTGGTTGGTGATTCCGGTCTTTGGTTCGCTGAAGACGCCGTCCTCCCACCAAGGTGGTGGATTCGAGGGAACAGCGGATTAACAGTCCAGCAACCAGCAAGCTCGAAAGCAGCGAGTTGCCGCCGTAGCTCACCATCGGCAAGGGGAGGCCTGTTGTTGGCATGGCGCCAGAGGCCACAGCAAGATTCATCAGTGACTGGCCGATCAGCAGGGTGGTGCAGCCAATGGCGATCAAGCGACTTTGGTTACTGCGGCAGCGAAGGGCTACGCGGAGCCCCAGAAATGCCACCAGCATCAGGAACACAAGCAACATCACCGACCCCACGAACCCGAATTCTTCTGCAAAAACGGCAAAGATGAAATCGGTGCTCTGAATGGGCAGGTATTGCAATTTTTGGGTTGAAAGGCCAAAGCCTTGACCAAAAGGCCCTCCGGAACCAATGGCTAACAGCGATTGCACCAGCTGATAGCCATCACCCTGCGGATCCTTCCATGGATCGAGGAAGGAGATCACGCGCAAGCGCTGATATTCGTTCCACATGATGCTGGTCACGCCAACACTCGCCCCTGCCAGGGCCGTTCCCAAGAGCGTCCGCAGACGTAGGCCTGCTGCGAAAGCCATCAGCCAAAGCAGCAGGCCCGTGAGGGCGGCAGTACTGAGGTTGGGTTGCTTGAGAATGAGCAGAATCAACGCCCCAAAGCTCCCAAGCCAAACCAGTTTTTGGTCAACGGCGCTGCGGTTCCAATGGGCGAAAAGATTCGCCGCCTGGAGCACGACAAACGGTTTCACCAGCTCCGAAGGCTGCAGCTGGATCGGGCCGATCACCAGCCACCGGCTGGCACCGTTCACGGTGCTGCCGAACACCAGCGTGGCGGCGACGAGCACACAGCCGATCCAGACGGCGGGACCGGCAACTTTCATCCAACGGCGAAGGTCGGTGCTGATGGCGATTCCCAGCAATCCCCAGCTGGCGAGCATCCAGATCAACTGGCGTTTCAGGTAGTAAGCCCCTTCACCCATCTCCCGCGTAGCGACCCACCAACTGGCAGAGCCCAGCACCAGGAGGCCTGCAAGGCTCCAGATCGCCGTCAGACTGAGCAAAAGCCGCGCTTCGGCTGGCCACAGTGACCAGTCGAGGGGCAAGGTGCGTTGCCAGAAACCAGGGCCTTGATCATCTTTGGCCCCCCTGCCGCCACCGCGGCTTTGACGCGGCCGGGATCTTCGCGATGGGCTCACGCTGGTGCGGGACAAGGACAAATCATCTTGGAGGTTCTATTCAGCCGCCTGATGGCCGTTTTGCCAAGCGGAAGAGACAAAAAAAGAGCCCAATCGATGATTGGACTCTGCTTTGAATGGTGATGGGTCGAGGTTTAGTTGCCCACGTTGACGTTTGGGCGACCAGTGCAGAGCTCAACTTTGAGGATCTTGCCTCCCTGCTTCATGATCCGCTGCTGCTCAGCGAACCAGCTTTCGTAGGGAACCCACTTGGTGAAGAAGGTGTTTTGCAGCTCGCGCTGGCTACGCACCTTCTCAGGGCATGGGATGCAAGCGGTGACTTTGAACAACCGCATAGGACTCAGTTGCCGAGACCGGAACAGATGTAGTCGAAGTACACGCCCATTTCGCGACCGGCGTCAGGACCGACCAGGGAAGCGGTGACTTCCTTCATGGCTTGGATGGCCTGAACGGTGGCGCCGATGGGCACGCCCAGGGAGTTGTAGGTCTCCTTGAGGCCGTTGAGGACACGCTCATCAAGGATGGAGGTGTCACCAGCCAGCATGGCGTAGGTGGAGTAACGCAGGTAGTAATCCAGGTCGCGGATGCAGGCTGCGTAACGGCGGGTGGTGTACATGTTGCCGCCGGGACGGG
>JAYKIX010000122.1:0-17958 GCA_035286005.1 Synechococcus sp.
CTGAAGTCGGTGACCACCCGGGTGCGGGTACCGGGGGTGTAGGGGCGGAATGTACGGATTGCCATGACGTTTCAGACCCCTCAGGACTCAGGGAAGAGTTGGATGGAGTTGCCTTCGGCCAGGCGCACCACAGCCTTCTTCACCTGTGCGCGTTTGCCGGCGAAGCGACCGACGCGACGGGCGCGACGGGGAGGGTTCATGGTGCTGATGCCTGTGACCTTGACATCGAAGAGCTGCTCAATGGCGGCCTTGATGTCGGGCTTGGCTGCGCGGGGATCCACCTCGAAGGTGTACTGGTTCAGTTCCAGTGCGCGGGTGGCCTTTTCAGTGATCAGCGGGCGGCGGATCACATCGGCCAGACGTCCGGTGAAGCGCTCAGTCATCGCCGTAGACCTCCTGAATCGTTGCAAGTGCGGTCTCACCCATCACCAGGTTGTTGGCGTTGAGCAGATCGAAGACGTTGAGCTGATCAGCAGAAATCAGCTTCACCTTCTCGAGGTTGCGTACGGAGCGGCGCACCACCTCAGAGGGGTTGGTGAGGATGATCAGCACCTTGGCGTCTGCGGCAATGCCCAGACGGGTCAGTGCATCGGTGATTTCGCGGGTCTTCGGTGTATCAAGGCTGGTGCCGAAGTCCTTCACCACCACGAGATCCTCAACCCTCGCCATCAGGGCGGTGCGAAGTGCGAGGCGGCGCTCCTTGCGATTCATCGCCAGGCTGTAGGTGCGAGGCTTCGGTCCGAAGACGATGCCACCACCGGGACGCAGTGGGGTGCGGATTGAACCCTGACGAGCACGGCCGGTGCCTTTCTGCTTGTAGGGCTTGCGGCCACCACCGCGGACTTCCGCCCGGGTGAGGGTGCTTGCAGTTCCCTGACGGCTGTGGGCCTGCTGACGCAGAACAGCGCGGTGCATCAGGTCATTGGCGGTGGTCTCTTTCGCCACCTTCAGGTCAAGGCTGGCTTTGCCAGCATCCTTGCCTTGCCAGTCTTTAACGACGCAATTAGCCATCACTTACCTCCATTGGCAGGCTTGGCACCCACCCGGTTCGCGGGACGGATGTTGAGCAGGGAGCCCGGCTTGCCGGGAACAGATCCCTTCACCACAAGCAGGTTGCGCTCACTGTCGATCTTGATGATGGTCAGGCCGCGGGTGGTGATTTTTTTGCCGCCGTAGCGACCGGCCATGCGCTTGCCGGGGTAGATCCGGCCGGGCGTGGTGCCGGCGCCAGTCGAACCTGGCTCGCGGTGGTTCTTCGAACCGTGGGTCATCGGACCGCGGCTGAAGCCGTGGCGCTTCTGGTAGCCAGCGAAGCCACGACCCATGCTGTCGCCGCTCACATCCACTTTCTGGCCGGCTTCAAAGTCACCGACAGTGACTTGATTGCCCAGCTCGAATGCGCTCACGTCCTCGACGCGATATTCGGTGAGGTGGCGCAACAGGTCCTCGCCGGACTTGGCAAGGTGCCCTTTCGCAGGCTTATTGATCAGCTTGTCGCGGGTCTCGCCGAAGCCGATCTGCACGGCGCTGTAGCCGTCAGTTTCAGATGTTTTGAGCTGGGTGATGCGGCAAGGACCCGCCTCGATCAGGGTGACCGGGACGGCTTTGCCTTGCTCGTCGAAGAACTGGGACATACCCAGTTTCTTCCCAAGGATGCCGATGGACATGGGGAGGTAAGAACGCCAGCGTGGACTACTTCCGTTGTGAAACGGAAGTTGGGGGTGCTGATCGTGATAACGCAGTCATGGCCGAATGCTTTCCCCAGAAGGGAGAACGATTCGGAATGGGGCTAGCGAGCGAATCAGCGGGCTGGGACTTGTCCGAGGGTTTCGGTCAGTTTCCCGGCAGGGTCCGGTGAAAACCGGTCTGCTCTGGCCTAGGGATCCAGCGCAATCGCTGAACCTGCTTCACGTTCTGGAGGCCCGGCTAGCGGACGGGCACAGAAACACGAAGCAAACAAAAACACTACACCACAGCCTGACACCTCTCTTAACGGCCTCTCTGACTGCCAGACTCTCCTTCAACTGTTATGAGTCGATGCCGCTGCTCCTCTCTGGCCGGGGATTCCGCCGCGAGCTGGAGGCCGCAGGCTGCATGGCAATTCACGTCCCCCTGGAGGGTGGCGCTGAAACCCGTTTGCTGCGCCGTCTTCGCGCTGCCGGCTACAACACCTATCTCACATCAGCCCGTGGCCTTGGCGATGTGGAGGTGTTCTTGTTTGAGAAGCATGGGGTCCGCCCTCCCCATCTCGGTCATCAGAGCGTGGGACGGGGCGCTGCTGTGGGTGAAGTGCAGGAAGTGATGCCTTTGCTGGGTGAGCGTCTGCTCGGCGAGAAACCCGTTGTGCTCTGGCTTCTCGAAGGGCAAGTTCTCTCTCGGTCTGAGCTCCTCTCGTTATGCGCTCTTTGTCAGCGGGAGCCACGGTTGAAGGTGGTTGTCGAGATGGGTGGAGCACGCAGTCTTCGCTGGCAGTCGATGAGCGCTTTACTCGGCGCCTGAGCGTTTTCAGGTGAGCGCCTTCAGGTCGACGCGCGCCCAGGAGGCCTTGCGCCAAGGCACCTGGGTGAAGCTCATTTGCGGTGCTAGCAACCAAGACCTGCCCAGCATTGCCGATCTCTGCGCGGTTTACGCCGTGGCGGGTGTCCATTGCGTTGATGTGGCAGCCGATGCCGCCGTGGTGCGAGCTGCCCGTGCCGGTTTGGCCTGGGCCTCGGCCCAGGGAGCTCCTCCGGTGTGGCTGATGGTGAGCGTGAGTGACGGCAGCGATGCCCACTTCCGCAAGGCCCAGTTCGATCCGCGTTCCTGTCCAGCGGATTGCCCCCGTCCCTGCATGAGGGTTTGCCCTGCTGAAGCCATTGCGCCCTTGCTCAGCCAACAAGGAGTTGATCCCAACCGTTGTTATGGCTGTGGTCGCTGCCTTCCTGCCTGTCCATTCGGCTTGATCGAGGCCCACAACCACTTGCAGAGGCGGGAAGACTTGGCGGCGCTCGTGGCGGAGCTGCGGCCCGATGCCATTGAGGTACATACCGCTCCGGGTAGAGCGCAAGCTTTCGCCCAGACGATTGAGGCTTTAGTGGCTGCGAAGCAGCCACTGCACCGCCTTGCGGTCAGTTGTGGTCTTGAAGGCCATGGGCTCACGCCAACCCACCTCGCAAAGGAGCTGTGGCAGCGGCACGCCGTTCTGCGCAGCCATGGCCTCCATCCTCTCTGGCAGTTGGATGGTCGCCCGATGAGTGGTGATGTGGGTCGAGGTACGGCCCGATCCGCAATCCACCTTTGGCAGCAAATGCTCCCTTTAGCCCCACCAGGCCCTCTGCAACTGGCGGGTGGAACCAACGCCAGAACCTGGGAGCTACTTCAGGTTGGCGAGCGAAGTGGGGGGCTGCAACCAGCGGGTGTTGCGTTTGGGGGCCAGGCGCGTGCGCTGGTTCAACCCTGGTTGCAGCGCGCGCTTGAACGGGGGCAGCGCCTTGTGGATTGGCCGGAGGGATGGACACAGGCCCTTGATCAGGCACGCACACTTGTGGATCCGTGGTTGCAGGCTCAGGGGGCACCTCCGTCCTGCTAGAAGGCCAACACAGACAACATTCGGGCCCCATGGCGGCCAGGGTTGGGCGATGACTACGGAGCGCATCACCGACGATCTCGATCGCCTACTGATGCTCTTGCCGGCAACGGTGCAGAGCGCGCTGCAGTCTCCGCAGAGTCGGGACCAATTGTTGGAGGTAGTCCTCGACCTAGGGCGTGTGCCGGAAGCCCGTTATCCGGGGCGATCCATGCCTCTTGGGGATAGCTGCCTCAGCCGTGATTCGCTCTTGAGCACGGTGGAGCGCCTGGGTCAGTTCGGTGCTGATAATCGTGCAGGCATCGAACGCACCCTGCATCGCATTAGTGCGATCCGCAACCGTCGTGGGGAGGTGGTTGGCCTGACTTGCCGCGTGGGTCGGGCGGTGTTCGGCACGGTGGCGATTGTGCGAGATCTTCTCGATCGAGGGGAGTCTCTGTTGCTAATGGGTCGCCCTGGGGTCGGCAAGACCACGGCTTTGCGCGAGATCGCTCGGGTCTTGGCCGATGAACTGGGCAAGCGGGTGGTGGTGATCGACACCAGCAATGAGATCGCTGGCGATGGGGACATTCCCCACCCCGCAATTGGACGGGCTCGGCGCATGCAGGTCTCCAGGCCTGAACTGCAGCATCAAGTGATGATCGAGGCGGTGGAAAACCATATGCCTGAAGTGATCGTGATCGATGAGATCGGCACGGAGCTGGAGGCACAGGCAGCGCGCACGATTGCTGAGCGGGGCGTGATGCTCGTGGCTACAGCTCACGGGAACGCCCTGGCGAATCTGATCAAAAACCCCACCCTTTGTGATCTTGTGGGTGGTATTGAATCCGTCACTCTCGGTGATGATGAGGCGCGCAGGCGTCGCAGTCAGAAGACTGTTCTGGAGAGGGCTGCTGAGCCCACATTTCCCTTGGCGGTGGAAATGCATCAACGTCATCGCTGGGCCGTGCATGTCGATGTCGGGGCCACCGTTGATCTCTTGCTCCGGGGCCACCCTCCTCGGGCGCAGATGCGTGAGTTAGGGGCTGACGGTCAGGTGCGTCTGGTGGAGGTGGAGCCGGTGGATGGGGGGGCGCGTCGACCGAAGGATCCCCGATCTGCATCGGTTCAAGGGTCATTGGATCAACCCGCTTTGGCAGTTGTGTCAACGCCTGCTCCAGTCGCAGGCAGGCTGCACTCATCGGGGTTGGAGGCGGGCGCCAAGAGCGAAGAAGGCGACCTTGGCGAGGAGGAAGTCTTCGATGGTCTTCAAGTGCTCTGCTGCGGCCTGTCTTCGCGGCTGGTGGAGGAGGCCACGCGTCGCCATGACTGGCCGGTACGGCTGGTGGAGGAGCTTGAGCATGCCGATGTGGTTCTGAGCGTGCGACAGGGGCTTGGTCGAGAGCCGGGGCTCCGCCGTCAGGCGCGGGACGCTCGCGTTCCAATTCTTGTGATCAAGTCCGACACCCTGTCCCAGGTGGAGCGTGCTCTGGACCGTTTGCTGAGCCGCCGTGCTGACGAGACGCCCCCCTCCTTGCCGGAAGACCGTTCGGATGCTTTTGCTGCTTTGGAGGAATGCCGACTGGCGGTGGAGCAGGTCGTAGTGCCCCTGGGACGCCCAGTGGAACTGTTGCCTCGCACAGACGAGGTGCGGCGTATGCAGGCGGATCTCGTGGAGCGTTATCGGTTGCGCAGTGACGTGTTCGGCCAGGCGGACCAGCGTCGCCTGCGGGTCTTCCCGCCGTAATTCACTTGCCGCTTGCCCGCAATGGATTGACGAAGGTCACTCCGCTGTGGGTAACTATTCAGGCACCAATCAGCTGTCCTTCGGGAACGCCGATTGCGCGCGTTGGGCCGTCGCCAAGTGGTAAGGCAGCGGGTTTTGGTCCCGCCATTCCTAGGTTCGAATCCTAGCGGCCCAGTTTTGAAGCTCCGTCGGTGTCGGATCGCCCCCTCCTGATCTTCGACTTCGACGGGGTCATCGTGGATGGGATGGAAGAGTACTGGTGGAGTGCCAGCTCCGCCTATGCCCAGTTGTCAGGAGCCGACGTCGATTCGCGATGGTCGGCCGTTCCTGAGGAGTTCAGGCAGTTGCGTCCTTGGATCCACCACGGTTGGGAGATGGTGCTCATGGCGGCGCTTCTGCAGGATCCCAATGCTCCTCTCCAAAGCGAGGGCATTGAGGCGTTCGTTGTTGCCTATGGAGATCAATGCCAACAGGCCCTGGACCTGCGTGGCTGGTCAGCATCGCTGCTCCAGAACGCCTTGGAACAGGTGCGGTATGCGGCGGTTTCTTCCGATCGGGCCGCTTGGTTGGCGCGTCATCAGCCCTTTCCAGGGGTTGCGGAGCGTTTACAGGCCCTGGTCGGCGATGGCGTGGACTGGGCTGTGCTCACGACCAAGGGGCGATCCTTCACCGCTGAATTGCTCGATGGCCTGGCCTTGCGGCCTGCCTTGCTCTTCGGCCATGAGGACGGCACGAAGCCTGAAGTGCTCTTGCGGCTTCAATCCGAACGCTTGTTGTGGGGCTTCGTGGAAGATCGGCGACCGACGCTCGAGATGGTGCTGGCCACGCCAGGGTTGGAGGAGTTGCCTTGCTATCTGGCGGACTGGGGTTATTTGCGCGCGAGCGACCGTGAGGCGCTACCCGGGGGTATTGCTTTGTTGACGCTGGATCAATTGGCCGCCCCCTTGGCGGACTGGCGCTGATTCGTTAACGTACATCTGTACTACATGGGACGGTTCGCTTCGATTGGGGCACTGGATAGTTGGTTCAGTGCCTGCCTTCCTGGCCGCAGCGCTTTGTGCTCCGTCCTGTTTTGCGGCCTGTAACGCCCGTTAGCCCCTTAGCTTTTCCTGCCATGCCTGTCGACGTGAAAGCCGCTCAGCCCTCCGGTTCCGATCCCCGTCCTGGTGATCGCGACAAAGCTCTCAACCTTGTGCTCGGTCAGATCGAGCGTAATTTCGGGAAAGGGTCGATCATGCGCCTCGGTGATGCGTCCCGCATGCGTGTGGAGACGATCTCCACCGGTGCCCTTACGCTTGATTTGGCCCTCGGTGGTGGCTACCCGAAGGGTCGCGTTGTCGAGGTTTACGGCCCAGAAAGCTCTGGTAAGACCACCCTCACGCTTCATGCCATTGCCGAGGTTCAGAAGCGTGGTGGCGTGGCTGCTTTCGTGGATGCAGAGCATGCTCTCGATCCGGTTTATGCCGCGTCCCTCGGAGTCGATATTGAAAATCTGCTGGTCTCCCAGCCCGACACCGGCGAAATGGCGCTGGAGATCGTGGACCAGCTGGTGCGTTCCGCGGCGGTCGACATTGTCGTGGTTGACTCCGTCGCTGCGTTGACCCCTCGCGCAGAGATTGAAGGAGAGATGGGTGACTTGGCTGTGGGCAGTCAGGCTCGCCTGATGAGCCAAGCGATGCGCAAGATCACCGGAAACATCGGCAAGTCCGGTTGCACGGTGATCTTCCTCAACCAGCTGCGCCTCAAAATTGGCGTGACCTATGGCAATCCGGAAACCACGACCGGTGGTAACGCATTGAAGTTCTATGCCTCCGTGCGTCTCGACATTCGCCGGATTCAGACTTTGAAGCGCGGTACGGAGGAATACGGCATCCGGGCCAAGGTGAAGGTGGCCAAGAACAAGGTGGCGCCTCCATTCCGTATCGCTGAGTTCGACATCCTGTTTGGCCGCGGCATCAGCACACTGGGTTGCTTGCTTGATCTGGCGGAGGAAACCGGCGTGGTGATCCGTAAGGGCGCTTGGTACAGCTATGAGGGAGACAACATTGGCCAAGGCCGTGACAACACCATCGGCTGGCTGGAGCAAAACCCAGAGGCCAAGGAAACCATTGAAACCTTGGTGCGCCAGAAGCTCACGGAAGGGTCCGAGGTGACGTCCAACTCCATGCGCCCGCTTGCGGCGGCAGCCCGCAGTGCGGCGGCTAAGGGCAGTGTTGCTTCCCCGGATGGAGAGGTCTTGGCGGGCTCTGCGACGGCTGACGTGAAGTCAGCTTCTGCGGCGGCCTGACCTGAGTGGCTTGATGCGATTGGCTTGCGTGAGCGATGGGGTCAGCGGGGTAGGGAAACCTCTTCGCTGACGTTGTTGTTTTGGGCGATCGGAGGGCGGGCTGATTTGTTTAGGTCCTGCAGGAACTGAGACATGCGCTGCAGTTCTTGAATCGCTTCTGCGCCCTCCAGTTTCACCAGTTCGTGCCCGTTGCGGGATTCAACCCAGCTGATGCCGAAGTCTGAAACGAGGAAGCGCACCATGTGCTGATCTCCGAGGTCGGCCACAAAAGAGGCTCCTTGACCGTCCCTGCCGTCGTCGCAGACGTAGCAGGTGGCGGTGATTCCACGCTTCTTGAGGCTGCTGGCGAGGGCCTGCAGGCTCATCACGAGATCTTGAACAACAGATCGGTATTGCTGGGCCAGGCGCTGGAACATGGGGGCAGGCCGTTAATCCAAAGAATCTTAAATGTTTTCTTTAGATTCGTGTGTTCGTTTGTGGGGGCGGGAGCACAAGGCGTGCTGTCTGTCTCGAGTTCATCTCATGCCCCTCAGGGCATGTCGGCGAGGGCCCACCAGCCTGCCGCTGGTCCGATGAAGCGAACGACCACCCAGAACACCACCAGTGCTCCGATTCCAATCCAGGCTCCCCGAGTGGTAATGGCCATGAATTGGCTGGTCTGCTGTTTGGTGAGGGGCAGCCATGACACCACGCGCTCTGATGATCCATTGGTGGACTTGGGTTGCCGAGGGGGCAGTCCCTGGCTGGCACGGCGGCGGGCTTCTCCCATGTGGAGCGGTGTTGGGTTGGCCAGCAGCCTAGTGGTGGTTACTGGGGAAGGAGCCGTTGCAGCGGGGTCCAGGGTTGGAGCGCCGTCAGCACCTGTTCGCCCCAGCTTCGCGCCCGGACCCGTCCGTCGAGGATGGCCAGTCGGCCTCCATTCCGCCGCAATGTCGCCACCGCAGGTGCCAGTTGGCTAAGGGCTTCAGGAAGCAGCAGCTCTCTGAACCAGTCTCTCCCCTGGCGCTTGAGGGCTTCGACCCGAGCCGCGGTGATGGGGGATTCCAGGCTGGCCAGGGGCAGAAGCCCCACGATGATCTGTTCCGGCAGCGGCAGCTGATCCTGATGCTGGAGCCACCAGTCCCAGTGGCAGCAGATCACACCATTTGCTTCGGGAGCGGTGGCTTCATGAATGACACGACTGCCGAACTCACTCGCCAGTTCGCTGGTGAGACGCCGCCGCATGGCTTCGTCGTTGAGCAGCACCACGGTGAGCCCGGCACGACCCAGGATCAGGCGACGGGCCTGGTCGAGCAGATGCGCTGAAAACACCTCTGTATTAGGAAGTGGCTGCCGTCGGGGTGCAAACAAAGGAAGGGGTTCGAGGAGTGATGGTTCTCTCAGATGAACGCGTACATCGAGAGTGATGCCCGCGGCCTTCAATTCCTGCTGCAGTGACTCGCGTTGGCCATTGGTTTGGATCAGAAGGGTCGGTTGCTCTCTCAGCAGATCCTGCAGTTCCTGAAGGGGTTCCAGCACATCCAGGTGCCAGCGCCATTGAAGGAGTCGGTGGTCAAGAACCGCCCAGCTCACCCATTGATCGGGGCTGGCTTGGATGAGCTCGGGCCATGGCGACGGCAGCGGGCTCAGCAGCCCAACAAGATCCCGCAGGGCCAGCAGTTCACTTCCGTCAAGTCGCACCTGGGCATCGCAGCGGGGTGCGTGGGAGAACAAGCGTCGGCTCAGGCGTTCATGCAGTTCCAACAGCGCGGCATCGGCGCAGGGATGGGCTTGGCGCAATTGTTCCCAGTCACTGGGCCCGATCTTCACCGCGAGGGCTTCCCGAAGGCGTTGACTGAAGCGCTCCGCTTCTGGGATGACTAAGTGGTGGTGGGGCTTTAGCAGCCCCCTTCGATAGGCGCGCACCAGACCTGCGCTGGATAGCACCCAAAGTTGATGGCCTTCCGGTGGAGTCTCCGCGGTCCAACAGGCCAATTTGAGGCCAGCATCCTGAAGCCGGGGGCGCTCGAGCTGGAGAAGGCGCCTTTGCAGAGGTTCCTCAAGCACCAGCACCGCGTGTCTGCTTTGCAGACACAGTGGAACCAGCACCCCCAACCACCAGTGTTCGTGGCTGCCCGGGGCCAGCTGGAGCAAGGCATGATCGCCGCGTCTCAACCCCCTTGCGACCAGGCGGCTCAGGGTGAGGTGATGGGGCCAGGGCGATCGTTCCTGCAGCAGCAGGGTTTTGAGCTGCTGATGGGCGAGCGCTTCCAGCATCTTGAAAGCCTAAGTGGGGTGCCGGCTGGTGTGATGCCAGCGTTGGCCGTGGCTTGGCCCCGTCGATCAACATGGGGGCGATTTGGGCAAACGGGGATGCAGCGTGCGGAGGTCACTCCAGCGGGATTGCCGGCGAAGGTCGGTGTGGTTGGGCTCGGTCTGATTGGAGGCTCACTGGGGCTTGACCTGCAGGCCCTCGGCTGCAGCGTGCGCGGGGTGACCCACCGTCAGGTCACCGCGGATCGAGCCCTGGACAGGGGGCTGGTTGAAACGGTGAGCACCGATCCCCAGAGCCTGATCGGCTGTGAGTTGGTGATCCTGGCTCTACCCCTTGAGCGCTTGCTGGCGCCAGACCCTGCCTTGGTGGCTGCCTTGCCACCCGAGGCAGTGGTGACGGATGTGGGATCGGTGAAAGGGGCCGTGCTGCAGACCTGGCGAGCATTGCATCCCCGTTTTGTGGCCAGTCACCCCATGGCAGGAACCGCGGAAGCGGGGGTGGAAGCAGGCCTGCGTGATCTGTTCAGGGGTCGGCCTTGGGTCGCCACACCAGATTCGGAAACGGATCCGGCAGCGCTGGCGATGGTTGAGGCCTTGGCGACGGCTCTTGGCAGTGATTGGTTTGTGGCCGAAGCGGAGCGTCACGACCAGGCGGTGGCCTTGATTTCCCATGTACCAGTGCTGGTGAGTGCCGCTCTGTTGCAGGCGGTTGGTTCTGAGCGTGATCCCGCCGTCCTGGCGCTAGCGCGCCAACTCGCATCCAGTGGATTCGCCGACACCACCCGAGTCGGAGGGGGGAATCCTCAGTTGGGAACAGCCATGGCGGCGAACAATACCGCTGCAGTGCTGCGGGGCTTAGCGGCCTACCGCTGGAGCCTTGAGCAGCTGGAGGAAGCCATTCTTGAAGGGAACTGGGAGCAGTTGGAAAGCGTGCTTGAGCAAACCAAGCAGTTTCGTCCTGAGTTCCTCTGATTCGGCTCTTTGCCTGCTTTTCCGGCTGGCTATCACAGGGACAACGTCTTGCCGCGGCTAGCCAGAACCTGCTGGCAGGTCATCAGTGCCGACAGGCTGACCCCAGCGGTGCCCTCCCCTGGATAAATCGAGTCACCGCAGAGCCAGAGGCCGGGCATTGGTGTGCGGCTTGCGAGCCCGAAAGGGCCGAAGCGGCTGGGGTGTTGCCCCAGTCCGCCCACGATTCCCTGCGGTCGACCTGTCCAGCGGGCAAAAGCACGGGGGGTGGATAGCTCCAGGTGGAGCCAGCGGTTGGCCGGGATGCCGAGCCAGCTTTCAAGGGTGTTGAGCATCGCTTTCAGCACCGCATCCTTGTTGTGTTGGTGTTGGGCTTCCTCAAGATTGGCCCATTGGCGCGGATCGGTGAACACGCTGGCGATCACGGTGGCCTGTCCCAGGGGGGCCCGTCCATCGCCGTCGCGGCTGATGGAGACGAATAACGACCCAGGCTCCTGGCCATCTCGCTGAAGATGCCCCGGGCAGTTTGGTGGCAACAGTCGGCGATCAATGGCTCCGTAGAGCACCAGAGCTCCACTTGGAGCAGCCAAGGCCTGGATTCGCCTCCGATATCCGTTCGGTAGATCGCTGGGGTGTCGGTCCCTCGCGGGCATCAGCTGGAGGAGGCACTGGGGTGGAAGGCTGCTGATGACATCACGGCATTGCCATCGTTGTGGCTGGCCATCTGGACGCTGGGTGTGCACTCGCCAGCCCCCAGTCGTAAGGGGTTCCAGCAGCGTGACACGTTGACGGAGTTGGAGGTTGCCTCCATCGCGACGAATCGCACTCGCGAGTTGGTCGCTCAGCACCTGCATCGACCCTTCGATGTGCCAAAGACCAAGCGGAGCTTGCACCATCTGCAGCACGGTGGCTCCGTAGAGAGCGGCGGTGCGATCACAGGGTTCCTGGGAGTACAGGCGTAACTGCAGATCGAGGAAGCGGCGCAGCCGGGCTTGGCCTGAGCAGCCGCACAGGCGCAGCAGGTCAGCCACGGTCATCAGGCTGAAGGGGCTGCTTGCCAGGGTCCCGGGGCCTATGGCCCGCAAGGTGCGCTGCAGATCCCAACCGTTGCGGACCGGCAACACCGGGTCGTTCTCAGCAAAGGCCCAGTTGTGTTGATGCAGCCAGGCGCAAAGGCTCCAGAAGCGCTCAGAGCCGGGAAACTGCAGGAGGCGTTCCTGGTGCCAACGCTTTGGGTCATGCCAGATCCGTACCGGCGGACTTCCATCGGCGAGATCCACCACGCAGCCAGGATCCAGTTGTTCGGCCGCTGGGAGTGGGAGGCCCAGGTGGCTGAAGATGCGGGCATGACTGCCTCCCGGTTCGAAGCCGGCCACCTGGGTGGCGCCCACATCAAAGGTGTACGGGCCGCGTCGGAACGTGCCGGCGCAGCCTCCGAGCTGGTAGTGCGCCTCAAGGAGCGTCACGCCGACCCTGTCGTGGGCCAGTAGGGCCGCAGCGGTAAGACCGGCGATGCCTCCGCCGATCACGATTACATCCTGGTCAGGCTCCATGGCGGCATGCTGGCAGTGCGGGGGTTGGAGGCGCGGATGCAGGCAGAGCTGGAGCAACTCCTGGAAGGAGAGACGGCGCTGAGGGCGGGAGCCGCTTTGGCGACCTGCCAGCCGATTGGGGGAGGTTGCAGTCAGCAGGCTTGGCGATTGGAACTCACGGACGGCCGTCGTTTGTTTGCTAAACGGGGCACCTTGCTGATGTTGCAGGCGGAGGAAAGGGGGTTGGTGGCGTTGGCTGCGGCAGCCGATTCGGCTGATCTTGTGGTGCCAAAACCCTTGAAGTTGCTGGCTGCCTCAGTCGATCGGGCCTTCCTGCTTCTCCCTTGGATGGATCAGGTTGGAGGCGACCAGGCCGCCTTGGGGCGCGGTCTTGCCCATCTGCATCAACGCTCTCGAAAGCATGGCGCCGCTCGCTTTGGATGGCCAGATCCAGGGTTCATTGGTCTTGGCCCCCAACCCGAGGGCTGGCGGGATTGTTGGGGCGAGGCGTTTGTGGAGCTGCGCTTGCTTCCCCAACTGCGTCTGGCGCAGGCATGGGGGCTCGATCAAGACCCTCAGAAGTCTTGGCTGGACGGCCTCAAGCATGCACTCAACCGGCACAGCCCTGACCCGGTGCTGGTGCACGGGGATCTCTGGGGAGGGAATGCAGGAGTTCTGGCAGATGGCCGTGGTCTGCTGATCGATCCTGCCTGCTGGTGGGCTGACAGGGAGGTCGACCTGGCAATGACCCGTCTATTCGGTGGGTTCAGCCAGTCGTTTTATCACTCGTATGAGCAGACATGGCCATTGCCTTCAGGAGCTTCTCACCGGATCACGATCTACAACCTGTATCACCTTCTCAATCACGCCAATTTGTTTGGTGGCGGCTACCAAGAGCAGAGCCGCCAAGCCATTCACCAGTTGAAGCAGCAGTTCGGCTAAGTCAGCCGAGATATTCCTTCCGCAGGTTCTGAACGCGGTTCACAAGAGCGGAGCGCTTGTCGCTAGTGGTGAGGTTTTTCCAGCTCCATTGGCCCACCACCACAACGCCAAGCAGCTCAAGCAGGCCAGGAACCACGGGCAGAAGGTTGATGGTGTCGAGGATGCCCTTGATCAGAATCTGAGCCACGATCACTGCAGCAAAAATGCCGATCACCTTGCTCATGCGGCCAATCTGGCTCCAATCCACTTGGTCGAGCGTTGCGTTCACCTTGCCCAGCACTTCGCTGTAGCGCTCGGTGAAGTTGATGGTTTCGCCGTTGCTGGTGGCGTCGCTCGAAGGGGTGGTCTCTGTGGTCGCTTGGTCTTGGACCGCAGTGGTGTCCTCACTCATGAGCCTTGTGGGCAAGCCAGATGTGGGTTGAGCGTATCGGTCAACCTGCCCGAACGCCATGGTCGCTGGCCTTCGATCCCGAAGTGCTGATCATTCTGCGGGGCACGTTGCAGGCCTCTTTGCCCTATGAAGGATGTGCCCTGCTCCTGGGGAGTCGCCAGAAATGGGGATGGCGGGTACACACGGTGTGGCCCTGTTGCAATATCTGGAGACCAGGGATGGAAGCCCTGCCAGAACCATTCGTGGCTGCGGCCGATGTGTCACCGACCCCGTCCAGGCTCAATCGATTCGCCATTGATCCGCGTGAGCAGCTGCATGCCCAGCGTTGGGCCCGTGATCGCAGAATCGAGGTGATTGGTTCTGCCCACTCTCACCCGCAGGGGCAAGCCGTTCCCTCTTCAGTGGATTGCGGTTGGATCCGGAACGCGTCGCTCATGGTGATTCAAGGCGCTGATCAAGACCTGCGGGCCTGGTGGTTGGAACCAGGCGATTCCCTTGGGGTGGTGACTGTGGAAGACACTGACTGCAGTGAACGCCACAACCGCAGTGCCCGTTGATCCCATGCCTGCATTGGATCCCCGTGTTGAGCTGAGCGCTGATGAGCGCGGGCGTTATGCCCGCCACCTCATCCTTCCGGAAGTTGGTATGGAGGGACAGCTGCGATTGAAGGCCGCATCCGTGCTCTGCGTGGGTAGCGGAGGTCTGGGTTCTCCCTTGCTGCTGTATCTGGCTGCCGCTGGCATTGGCCGGATTGGCATCGTGGATGACGATGTGGTGGATTGTTCGAACCTGCAGCGTCAGGTGATCCATGGCACTGCCACGCTTGGCCAGGCCAAAACGGTGTCGGCCAAGACGCGGATTGAGGATCTCAACCCCCACTGCCATGTGGAGGTTCACAACCTGCGGCTCACCTCGGCCAACGCACTGGATTTGCTCTCTGCGTACGACCTCATTTGTGATGGCAGCGATAACTTTCCGACCCGCTATCTGATCAATGATGCCTGCGTTCTGCTCAGCAAACCCTGCGTTTACGGGTCAGTGCAGGGGTTTGAGGGGCAGGTGAGTGTGTTCAATCTCAGTGCGCAGAGCCCCAGCTATCGCGATCTGGTGCCGGAGCCACCACCGCCGGGCCTCGTACCCTCCTGTGCTCAAGGCGGAGTGCTGGGGGTGATGCCTGGTTTGATCGGGATCCTCCAGGCCACGGAGGCCATCAAGGTGATCACGGGAATCGGAAGGTCCCTCGATGGCCGTCTGCTGCTGGTGGATGGCCTGGCCATGCGTTTTCGCGAGTTGCAACTGCAGCCCATCCCTGGGCGCCCGCAGGTCACGGAACTGATTGACTACGAAGCGTTCTGCGGCGTGAACGGCGCCGCTGCTGAGGAGGTGGTTGCCATGGACAGCATCAGCGTGCAGGAGCTCAAGCAGCGCCTTGAGGCCGAGGATCCTCTTGTGTTGGTGGATGTACGCAATCCTTCGGAAGCGGAGGTGGCTGTGATCCCTGGTGCTGAGCTGATTCCCCTGGCCACGATCGAGAGCGGCGAGGCGGTTGAGCAGATCCGCTCCCTGGCCACTGGGAAGACCCTTTACGTGCATTGCAAGCTCGGGGGACGCTCCGCCAAAGCCGTGGGCCTGCTGGCCGCCCATGGCATTGAGGCCATCAATGTGACCGGCGGGATCGATGCTTGGTCTCAGGAGATTGACCCGAGCGTTCCGCGTTACTGAGGTGCCACCGCGTTAGTAATCCACACCACGCTTGAGGTCGACGCCCTGTTCGGCGTAGTGCTTATGGCACACCATTTCGGAATGGACGCTGGCCAGATCGAAGTAGGCGGGGGGATTTTTGCAGCGGCCGGTGATGATCACTTCGGTTTCGGCGGGCTTGCGCAGCAGGGTCTGCATGATCGGTTCCACCGGCAGCAATTCGAGGTCAACGCTGGGGTTGAGTTCGTCGAGGATCACCGTTTTGTAGAGGCCGCTGGAAATGGCGGCCCTGGCGATTTCCCAGGCCCGTTCTGCTTCCACGTAGTCGATTGGCTGCTGTTGACCGCGCCACACGATCGCGTCTCGTCCAGAGCGGAGGTGGTCGACCAGATGGGGGTAGCTTTCGCGCAGAGCCGCGATGGCGGCATCTTCGGTGTATCCGCTCCCACCCTTGAGCCACTGAAGGATGAGCACGCGGTGACTCTTGTCTTGGCTGATGCCTCGGCCAATGGCTTGCAGCGCTTTGCCAAGGGCGCTGGTGGATTTGCCTTTGCCTTCACCGGTGTAGATCTCGATGGCCCCCTGGGCATCGAACCGTTGCCCCTCGGCGCCGGGTTCAGGGCGGCGATGGGCACGCATTTCTGAATGCAGGTCTGCCATCTGCACCAAGGGGCGCGGTGCCCCACGACCAGTGACGATGATTTCCATGCCCTCTGGCCGTGCCTTCAGGCTGCGCACCACGTCGTTGATATCCAGTAGGCCCAGGTCGAGAACTGGATTGAGCTCATCGAGCACCACTACGGAATAGAGGGCACTCGCAATGGCTCCTTTGGCGATGTCCCATCCCCGTTGGGCTTCCTGCCGGTCGAAACGGGTGACATCGTCAGAGCCGAAATGTTCGCCGCGTCCGGTACGTACCTGGTCGATCAGATGGGGAAAGCCCTGTTGTAGGGCTTCGATCGCGGCATCTTCGTCGTAGGCCCGGCCAGGCCCTTTGAGAAATCTGAGCAGCAGAACGCGGGTGCGGCGCTGTTCGCAGATGCCCAGGCCGATGGTGCGAAGCACCACACCCAACGCAGCCTGACTTTTGCCTTTGCCTTCGCCGTCATACACGTGCAGCTGCCCGAGGCTGCGCTCACGACTGTCGGCGGCGGTCACGATTCCGACGGCTGGTCTGCGATTCCCTGCCATGGATCGATTAGACGTCACCGGAGCTTACCGAGTGTGGCTGCGATCAGGCCGTTTCGGTACGCACCGCTCCTGTGATGCTGATGGCAGCCCTAGCTTGGTCCCAGCGAGCAGGCGGCAAAAACGTGCGTGACCTTCGCTCGATTCAGCAGGGAAGTCGGTCATGACAGTTCCTTTCCGGCAGCTGGAACCACTTGCTGAGTCCGAGCAGCTGGCATTGCGGCGGCTGCGTTCCACCATCCACGCCTTGGGGCGGGTCTGTGTGGCTTACTCCGGCGGTGTGGATAGTGCTCTGGTGGCGACGATCGCCCAGGAGCAACTGGGCGATGCGGCCACAGCCATTACTGGAGTCTCGCCGGCTCTGGCGCCGCATCTGTTGATGGAGGCGCGTCAGCAGGCGGCCTGGTTGGGGATTCGACACCGCGAAGTTCAAACGGAGGAGCTCCTCGATCCCGAATACAGCAGAAATCCCACGGATCGCTGTTACGCCTGTAAGCGGGAGCTCCATCGCCATCTGGCTCCGTTGGCTGCGGCCGCCGAGGGCGCTCAGGTGTTGGATGGAGTGAATGCTGACGATCTCAGTGATCACCGCCCGGGGATTCAGGCTGCGAGAGAAGCGGGAGTGCGCTCTCCGCTGGCGGATCTCGGGATTACCAAAGCCCAGGTGCGCGAACTGTCCAGGTCGCTGGGTCTCCCATGGTGGGACAAACCAGCTCAGCCATGTCTGGCTTCGCGATTTCCCTACGGGGAGGTGATCAGTTCTGAGCGGTTGCAGCGGGTGGCTCAGGCTGAAGACTGGTTGATCTCCCGCGGGTATCGATCAGTGCGGGTCCGCAGCCAGGGCCTGTCAGCGCGCATTGAGGTGCCGGCCGAGGAGATTGCCTCACTCGTGCAGCAGCCTGAGCGTGAAGCACTTGTGGAGGCCTTTCTCGCCATCGGCTTCACTGCCGTCAGTGTGGACCTGGAGGGATTGATCAGCGGCAAACTCAACCGGGGCGCTTTGGCTGTTGTCGCCCACTCAGCCGTCACGTCATAAAAAAGTCGGCCAGCGGATGCGGGCCGACGGGGATTAGGGCCAGTTGTCGGTTGCGGCTCAGGCCGCGGCAATCAACTGAGGATCACGCTGGGCGTTGGCGACGGCTGCTGGTGTTTCACGCAGGAAACTCTTGAGTTGATGGCGCTGGGCCCCCAGGGCGCAACGCAGGACGTCGCAAGCCCGCTCGGGCATGGTGTGATCGCCGCAGGTGAAAACATCCACAGCCGCGTAGCCATTCTCTGGCCAGGTGTGGATCGAGATGTGGGATTCAGCCAGAAGAGCCAGTCCCGTCACGCCCTGCGGTTCGAACCGGTGGGTGATCAGGTTGAGCAGGGTGGCACCAGCACTTTTGGCTGCAGTGGTGATGG
>JAYKIX010000123.1:0-5326 GCA_035286005.1 Synechococcus sp.
ACAACTGAACTTAAGCCTTTAGAGCTCAACACTCTCAATAGGGATTTGGTCTCGACAAGCAGCGGACTACGCAATCCAGAATGCGATCCAATAACGAATCCCCGTTCCAGTGCGTGCATCGGCACCAGCCAAAATACAAGAGCCCTAAGCCCACTCGAAAAATCACTTTCTTCTGGGGTCTCCGTCCTGCTGAAAGACTCGGACGCGATCTTGTCGGATCCTCTTAAATATGCAGGTAAGCATTCCTTGGCGTGGGCCGTCAGCCAAGCCAACACGATTGCCAATACAGAACTTCAAAAAATACCGTTTCTAGCCCAAACAACACTTGGCACTGATCAGACGTCAGACTCTCATGCCACCTTTTACATCGACAGCCTCTTGAAAATCGCCACATTGGGCAAGGATGATGATGGTGCCCCTAAAGGACTTATTTTCGGGCAAGGTCGATGGACTGGGGCATGGGGCTTGGGTGGTTCAACCCTGAACACAGGAATAGGAACACGCTATCGAATCAACAACGACACAATGCTTGGCGTGAATGGGTTTTGGGACTACCGCATGGTGGACTACACCTCGTCTTACAGCCGTTTCGGGGTTGGCATCGAGGGCTTTTTCAAAGATCTAGAAATTCGCAATAATTGGTACATCGCAGGTACCGGCATCAAAACTATTTCTGAAACAGAGACTTCTACAACCTACGAACGGGTCATCCCTGGCTGGGATGTTGAAATTGGCTATCGGCTCCCCAACTACCCACAACTTGCATTCTATTTGAAAGGATTTAACTGGGATTATCACTCCCGAAGCGATAACTCAGGTATTGGAGGCTCAATCAACTGGCAAGTCACGCCACACGTCAATATTGAAGCAGCAGCTTCAAACGAAATTCCTGCTTATGTAGCGTACACACCTGACAACGACAATAATCAAGTGTTTGCGACACTTAAATTCAAGTACACATTCAATCCCGTCATTTTTGCCCCTATAGATCACAATAGCTTAAACCTCACCCGTATGACACAGCCAGTGAGGAGACGCTATGACGTCGCCCTTGAACGCTGGAGCCGCGACGCAGACGCAGGGTCACCAAGCTCCGTCAGCGTCCGAGTAAGTGGAACTTCTAACTGATTCTAAATATCATAATTAACCCTACAAACTTTTATCCTTTCCAATCATCCAACCATGTACAAAACAATTTTTGCGAAACTTCTGCCCGGAATTTTCTTGCTGGCAGCAACGCAAGGACACGCTCAAGCCGCCGGCGAAGCCATTGGTAACCCCATCAATGAATGCAATACCTCACAAGGCGAGTGTCCAACGACTCCAACAAAATTTTCCACAACCGTCTATCGCATTGCGCTCTGCAACGTCTCACCCATGGAATCCCCAGCCACAACAGTGGATTGGGACGGGGCCGGATGTGAAGACGTGTACAACAATTCCTCTGGAGAGACGACTGGTGACATCTTTTCCGCGAGCGGTGTCAATTTGAGCGCTGCATTTACATCCGTGCCGCCTGCAGGCAGCTACAACAAAGTTGTCGCGCTTGTCAGCAATTCCTTCAAAATGGCTACCCATCATGAAGTGGTTGCTGCAGGCTCAAATAACTCTGTCAATTCAACCCGGTATGTTTCAACAGCATCTGGCGGCGCTGTTGCTGGAGCCAGCGGAACTGAGCAAATGTACTCGGTTACTGTTGACTCATTTGCCAGTCAACTAGCATGTAATGGTGCATACGTAACCCCTAACTCCTGGTCGGATACAGGCATTGCAGGCAATGGATTTGTAGGCAGGCTGCTTAATTCCAACATGACCATGCCGACCACTGGATCGGGACTTATCGGAAACAACACCGCTACTTGCGACGACGTTTCCTACATTTTTGTCATTGTCGACAAACCGGTCACTGTTTCTGAAGATGCTCTTGGTATTGACCTCAAGATTCGAGCCACAAAAGGCACTGCCAAGGTCAACCAAGGATCAGGCAATGGAGTCGTCACAGGCTTCAGTGGTGCTGGTCACGCCTTCACTTACGACGTTTCCACATTCTGATGTCGATCCGAGATACCAGAGCTGGTTTCACGCAGGCAAAGTTCAACGATGACGCCTCATCGCTGGTCATCTTTGAAATTCTTGTGATCGCCGTGGCATTTGGCATCGGAATGCAGAGTTGGTGGTGGGGTGGAGGAATTTTTCTGGCCGGCATGATTGTGATGGTCACGCCTGTGCTGAATCTCCTGTTTTGCCTTGCCATGACAGCAGCCTGGGCGGTCGCCGGATTTCACATCGGCGAAGCGATTGGTCAGGACGGGGCCAACTATGTGATCGCGGTCATCGCTGGTCTGATCTCCCTTGGTGCTCACCTCGGCGCCATCGAATGGGCCTCAGATCTGGGAGCCAAGGACTGAACGGCTCCGAAGCAACAGATTCGGTCATGATGGATTGATGAAATCAATACCGATGCGACCCTCGCTGGCGCTATTCGCCTCCGTCTTGATCTCGATCCCCTCTGCGCTGCAGGCTCAGCCCACGGATGTGCCGCGACCAAGTCGCGCCCACCTGCGTGACATCCAGCTCGAGGCCTACAGCTGCTCCCGGGAGAACACCACCGCCAGTTGCCAGCGCACGCGTGCACTGGCTGACCCCTTGATGGACCACCCAGGCCTGGCCGCCTCCTGCAAGGACGCGCTTTGGGAGCTGCTCCAGGCGGCCAGGGCGACACAAGAAAACTCTTTCCAACGCCGCGACAGCATTGATGGGCCAGCCCGCCGCCTCACGCTGGTGTGCAACAAACCCGAGAAGCCGTCCAAGCCCGCTAGCTCCAACGGACGCACGTAAAACGAAGCGCATCATTTTCAAAAGCCTGTGCTGTTCCGCAGCCCCGCAGTGACAGCCCCAAAAGCCCCTGCGTTGTGAAATCGGATCGGAGAAGTGGTCATCACCACGCGAGTGAGGTCGCTTCCCGTGTTTATCTGCCGCATACAGACCCGTTCTCGTGATGAGCACCATGGCGCCTGCAGAACCCAGCCAACGCCAGGTCCGGCTTGAGACCCCGTTCACAGACCAGAAACCTGGCACCTCCGGGCTGCGCAAGAGCAGCCAGCAGTTCGAACAGCCCCACTATCTCGAGAGCTTCATCGAAGCCATCTTCCGCACCTTGCCAGGAGTGCAAGGCGGAACCCTTGTGGTGGGCGGTGACGGCCGCTATGGCAACCGCCGCGCCATTGACGTGATCCTGCGCATGGCCGCCGCCCATGGCGTCGGCAAGGTGGTCACCACAACCGGGGGCATCCTCTCAACTCCAGCGGCGTCGCATCTGATTCGCAGCCGCCAGGCGATTGGAGGCATCATCCTTTCGGCCAGCCACAACCCCGGCGGCCCCAACGGCGACTTTGGCGTGAAGGTGAATGGCGCCAACGGCGGCCCCACCCCCGCCTCCTTCACCGATGCCGTTTATGACTGCACCCAAACCCTGGAGCAGTACTCCATCGTTGATGGAGACCCCATTGGCCTGGATGCCCAGGGCAAACATGCCATCGGCGCGATGGTGGTCGAGGTGATCGACGGCGTTGATGATTTCGTGGAGCTGATGCAGCAGCTGTTCGATTTCGACAGCATCCGCGAGCTCATCCGCAGCGATTTCCCCTTGGCGTTTGACGCCATGCATGCCGTGACAGGCCCCTACGCCACGCGCCTGCTTGAAGGCCTGTTGGGTGCTCCTGCCGGAAGCGTGCGCAACGGCATTCCCCTCGAGGATTTCGGCAACGGGCATCCTGATCCCAACCTCACCTACGCCCACGATCTGGCTGCGCTGCTGCTCGAGGGCGACACCTTCCGCTTCGGTGCTGCCTGCGATGGTGATGGCGATCGCAACATGATCCTGGGCCAGCGTTGTTTTGTGAATCCCAGCGACAGCCTGGCCGTACTCACCGCCAACGCCACCCTGGCTCCCGCCTATGCCTCAGGCCTCTCTGGCGTGGCGCGCTCCATGCCTACCAGCGCCGCCGTAGACGTGGTGGCCAAGGAACTGGGTATTGAATGTTTCGAGACACCCACGGGCTGGAAGTTCTTCGGCAACCTGCTTGATGCAGGTCGCATCACACTCTGCGGAGAGGAAAGCTTCGGCACCGGCAGCAACCACGTACGTGAAAAAGATGGCCTCTGGGCCGTCCTGTTCTGGCTGCAGATTCTGGCCAAACGCCGCAGCAGCGTGGCCGAGATCATGGACGAGCACTGGAAGCGATTCGGCCGCCACTACTACTCCCGCCATGACTACGAAGAAGTTGCCAGCGACGCTGCCCATGGGCTCTATGACCGCCTCGAAGCCATGCTGCCTAGCCTGATTGGCCAGACCTTCGCGGGGCGGAAAGTCGCCAACGCCGACAACTTCAGCTATGTCGATCCGATCGACACCTCGGTGACCAAGGGCCAGGGACTGCGCATCCTTCTCGATGACGGAAGCCGTGTGGTGGTGCGCCTCTCGGGCACCGGCACCAAAGGTGCAACGATCAGGATCTACCTGGAGAGCTATGTGCCCAGCAGTGGAGATTTGGGTATGGATCCCCAGGTCGCCCTTGCTGACATGATCAGCGCGATCAACACGCTTGCGGAGATCCAACAGCGCACTGGGATGGATCGCCCCACGGTGATCACCTGATCCCCAGCCAAGCCCTGCAGAAGTGATCAATAACGAATCAACACACGGTTGCCGTTGTCATAGGCCAAGGAGAGCACTTGGCCCTGGCGATTTGATCGAACGGCCAAGCGATCGCCAAGATCGTCTTTGAACACGGTTGGCGTGAGCTTCAGATATTTCTCCACCAAGCCGTCGTTCCAAATGATTGAGAACGTCGAAGCGGTTTGTGCCAGCTTGCAGGCTTCTTCCCCACGGGTTCTGCCGTTCTCGACAAACTGACAAGCCGCGGGTATCAATCCATCTCCGATCCCAAACCCCACGCTTGGAGGCGCTGCAGGCCGGGATGAACGCTTGACCGTCGAGGGGAGCAGCACCACATCGACGGGTTCAAAGCGATACGTGGTTTGGCGGCCCTCGCCCTCGAACTTGGCCAAGTCAGCTCCAATCTTCACTTGCATCCGCGGTGAACCCACCTTGGTCTGCAAAGACCAGGAGCCTCGACCTCCCCAACTCCGCTCAGACGATGGGGCCGTGATCGTGATCCGATCGACATAGACATAATCCGGCATCTCCCAAATGAGTGACGTGTTCAGATCACCGCCGTATTGGTTGTAAAGAAACGCCTGGAACTTCCCATCCAGTTTCACAACAACCGTGCCGCACTGCCCAACTCCACTGCACTGGGGATCA
>JAYKIX010000124.1:0-6190 GCA_035286005.1 Synechococcus sp.
AGCAGCGCGCCACAACCTTTATGGGCACGATCCACTCGCGTCCAGCGACCTGGGCCAGATCATCAACGCGCGTCAATACCAACGCTTGGAGGCCTTGCTGCAAGGAGCACACGACAAGGGACAAGTACTGATCGGTGGAGAGTGCAATGCCGCCTCCAGGCGCATCGCTCCGAGCGTTTTGTCGGTGGAGCAAAACGACGACCCCCTGATGGAGGACGAGTTATTTGGCCCCCTGTTGCCACTGATTTCGGTGGAAGACCTCAACGCCGCCATTGAACGGATTCGCCGTCAACCCAAACCCCTGGCGCTGTATCTCTTTGGCGGCGATGCCAGACAAGAAGAAGAGCTTCTAAGGGGCACTAGTTCAGGCGGTGTGTGCTTTAACGACGTGGTGATGCATGTGGGAATCCCCGATCTCCCCTTTGGAGGGATCGGCCCGAGCGGCATGGGGAGTTACCACGGTGAAGCCGGATTCCGCACCTTTTCCCATGAGCGTTCCGTCTTGCGTCGTCCCTTCGCCATGGATCTGCGCCTGCGCTATCCGCCCTATCGGCTCAGCCGCGACTGGATGCGACGGCTGCTTGGCTGAACAACGGCGGAAGAGCACTGGCGCCCGAGCTCAGGCACCTTATGGTTCGCCCAGAGGAAAACAAGCAGATGCGCCGAGCTCTGATCGCTGCCCTGGCCCTATCGGCCCTGATGCCGCTTCAAGCCTTCGGCGGCTCCGTCACTGTGAGGTCGGGAGACACGCTTTCCGACATTGCCAACCGCCATGGCGTGACCTTAAGCACTCTGATGCGCCTCAACAATCTGCGGGACGCCAATCACGTTGAAGTGGGGCAGCGTCTACGCCTCCCTGGGCCGACGGTCAGGGCCGGGCGGGGGCGCCACACGGTGGCCAGTGGCGAAAGCCTGAGCGAAATCGCGTCTCGCTACAGAGTGAGCCCATCCAGCTTGGTCGCCCTCAACAATCTGCGTGATGCCAATCACGTGGAAGTGGGGCAGCGTTTGCGCCTCCCAAGCAACGCTGTGCTGCCCGCCCCCTCCCGAACACAAGTCGCTCGCCCGCAGCCTGAACCCATCAAAGTCAGCCCGAATGCCACCAGTCACACCGTGGGGCGCGGTCAAACTCTGACCCAGATTGCTCGGGCTTATGAAGTCTCCGTTACCAGTTTGGTGGACATTAACAGCATCAGTGATCCCAACAAAGTTGAAATCGGCACCAAGCTGCTGCTGCGTCGTCCTCCCGAGGCCACCAAGCCCGCGCTGAGCACCCAGTCTGTGCCGGAATCGTCCACAACGAATTCATCAACCTCTTCGACAGACAACAGCACCACCTCCACCAGCAGCAAGCCCACCGTGGTCGCCACTGCGACCACTAAACCCGCAAGCTCTGTAGCCCCCAAGCAAGCCGACTGGCGCAGCTATGGGCCCCTCAAAGTGGACTGGGCCAACTGGCAAACGATGGCCGGGAGCGAAGTGGCTCCAACCCTTAATGCTGACGGACAGCCCCTCTATCTCGCGGTGAACTGCGCCGCCAGCAAAATCAACGTGACCGGGGCCAATGGCGCCTGGAAAACATGGAGCGAGCCTGAGAACGAATTCGAGCGCGATCTGGTCAAAGACCGCTGCTCCCAATGATCACGCTGTTGATCAGGCGGCATAACGCAACGGCCACGGCTGCTGCAGGAAACGTCGTCCGCTGTCTCGCAGGAAAAGACGCTGAGATCCATCGTTGCTTTCCTGGATGAGTTCTTCTTGAACCATCCGGCGCATGAGCCAACCCCAGCGCAGAGGTTCCACCGCGGCAAGGCTTTCACTGAGGCTGCGGGCATCAGTGCCATGGTCGTCAGCAAGGGCTTGCAGCAACGTCAAGGCAGCTTCCGACCAGTCCTCGCGTCGGGCATCGCTCTGACAGCGATCACAACGACCGCAGGGAGAGGCCATTTCACCCACCGCGAGCAGAAGCGCCTGTTGGCGACACATCTCCCCCTCAGCAACAGCCTCCATCCTTCGCAGCTGTTGCTGTGCCAACTCCACCCGCTGGCGGTCTTGTTGCTCGGACTCCGATTCGCTCTGGTGTCGCAGTGAGGCCTGCATCGCCCAACCCAGGCTTGTGCGATCCCTCGGTGAAAACAGCACGATGCACTGTGCAGGCAAACCATCACGGCCTGCTCGACCAGATTCCTGGAGATAGCCCTCAGGCGTGGATGGCAGGTCGAGATGCAAGACCAAACCCACATCACCACGATCAACGCCCATTCCAAAAGCCACCGTGGCCACCAACACCGGCCGATCAGCTTCCAGAAAGTGGCAAAGCGCCTGCTGACGCACCTCCGGTTCCAGTCCTGCGTGATACGGAATCGCCTCAACGGAGTTGGCTTGCAACCTCTCTGCCCAGCGCTCGACTGAACGACGCGTCCGTGCGTAGATCAAGGAAGCCCCTCTGGAGTGCTTGAGTGCCTTGAGAACCTGGTCAAGAGGATCTTTGGGACGACGAAGCATCCGGTAGTGGAGGTTGTCGCGCTGAGCGGAACAGACCTGCACCAAAGGCCTCTGCAGATCCAACAGCCGAAGAATGTCAGCTCGCACCCGTGGCGCCGCAGTGGCACTCAGAGCCACCACCGGCACTCCAGGACAAAGAGCCCTGACGTCACCAAGCCTCCGATAATCAGGCCGAAAGTCGTGCCCCCAGGCACTGATGCAATGGGCCTCATCCACGGCTAAGGCCACCAGCCTTCCCAGGCTGTGTGAAGCACTGATCACCTCACGGATCTGGGTTGATTGCAACCGCTCTGGGGCCACATAGAGGAGCCGCAACGATCCTTCAGTCAGCGAACGCCACACCTGCTGACGCTTCTCAGGGGCAATACCGGCATGCAAACAAGCTGCAGACACCCCTTTGGCTCGCAATTGGCGAACCTGGTCTTCCATCAACGCCACGAGCGGAGAAACGACCACCACCAGTCCCTGCTTCACCAATGCAGGGAGCTGGTAACAAAGCGATTTCCCTCCACCGGTTGGCAGCACAGCCAGGGCATCGCGCCCTGCCAGCAGCGCTTCGATCACAGGTTGCTGGCCCGGGCGAAAGCGATCCCAGCCGTAGTGCTCCTGAAGCAGGGCCAGCAGGCGATCCAAACCACACCAGCTCTGGGGACTTCCCAGACTAGTCGCCACTAGATCTAGGGGAGCAAGGGCGGTTCCAGTTGATCCGGAGACTCCTCCACCAGCTGGAGTCGCACCCTCTTACCACCTGCCAGTTCGCCCAAGGAAACGCGCATGGTCGCGCCGCTGAGGCTTTGCAAGGCGGAAAGAACATCGCGCAAGTAAGGCGTGCTAGTTCCGCTTTCAACCCATAGGCGCTCCTGCAGCCCACCAAGACGGCGCCACGAGGTGTGCAACTTGAGCACAGCCGACTCAAGCGCTTGAGCCTGACCAACCGCATCCGCCAGCAACCCAAGGGCATCGAGGCGTTGCGCTTCCTGCATCGCCTTCTCGAGATCCAGTTCCCCCTGCTGAAAGGCCCGGACGGCAACTCCACTCTCGGTGGCCTTGGTAATCCAACGGGCCGTGCTGGTCACGTCCTTGATACGTTCAATCTCCGGCTCATCCCGCAGCACCTTGCGAAGGTCTTCCTGCTGGGGTTCGGGCAGCTTGGCGAGTTCCCTGACCAGCGGCGCAACAACCTTGGGAGGAAGAAGGTTCTCCTGGGTGCGCTGGCGAATCTCTTCAGGCAGAAGCGGACTCGTGACCGCTGTGAACTCGTCGGTCAGCCGGCGCACTTGCTTACGCGTGATTTCCTGACCTTCATTCGCCGCTTCTGAAATCATCAGCTGAACCTCGGGCGCCGCTTGGGCCGTCTCCAGAAATGCCCGCTTGGAAAAGTGATTCACGCTCGCTTCCTCAAGCATGCCCCCACCCACCAAATCCTCAGCGGATTCAGCCAACTGAATCAGGCTGTAGGCGCGGGTTTTGCTGATCTCACGCTCGCGCAACCATTGCAAAAAGCCTGCACCGCGCCCTTCGCCACCTCGCTTCTCCCGATCCCGCACGGCCTTGAGAATCCGTCCCCGAAGGATCTCGGTTTGGAGATCAAAGCGATCACAAACCGCCCAGGCCTGCTCTAGCTGAGCCAGAAACTCCATCGTGCTGATGTCATCCCGTTCTGGATCGGGCAGATCCAGCTGCAACAGGGGGGGCTCAGAACTGAGGCTGGCAGTCACGGCAAGCGACAAGACGGTGCTGGATGCTGCCACGGCGAACGACATTGTGTGACGCTCCATGCGCGCAGGAACCCACCCGGAGATACGCTCGCTATGCATCCCCGACCCTCCGCAGCGATGGCGATCTCCCGCGGTGACAAGGTGCGCATCAAGCGCCCTGAGTCCTACTGGTTCAACGAAGTGGGCACTGTCGCCTCCATCGACACCTCCGGCATCCGTTACCCAGTCGTCGTTCGCTTTGAAAAAGTGAACTACAACGGCATCTCAGGCTCTGAAGGTGGCATCAACACCAACAACTTTGCCGAAGCCGAACTGGAAAAGGCCTGAGCCTCTTGCCAGAACTGCCAGAAGTTGAGACGGTTCGCCGTGGATTGACGAGCCGTCTCTCCTCGTTTCACATTCATGATCTTGAGATCCTCCGGGACAGAGCGATTGCCAGTCCCGGAGGATCTTCGGTGTTTGCGACAGGCCTCAAGGGTGCCTGGGTTGGGCAGTGGCATCGACGAGGGAAATACTTGTACGCCGATCTCCATGACAGCGACGGAGGCGGAGCAACGCCTAACCGAGGCCTCTGGGGCGTGCATTTGCGCATGACCGGTCAGTTCCTCTGGGTTGAAGACGGCAGCGAACCTTGCAGGCACACCCGGGTGAGGTTCTGGAACGCCCAGGGGCAGGAACTGCGGTTTATTGACATGCGCAGCTTTGGAGAGATGTGGTGGGTCCCCCCGGGGGAAATGGCGGAATCGGTGATGACAGGCCTGACTCGGCTCGGACCGGAGCCATTCAGCGCAGATTTCAATGGCGGCTATCTGCGACGACGCCTCAAGGGCAGCAAACGTTCCATCAAAGCTGCCTTACTCGACCAAAGCCTCGTAGCTGGAACCGGCAACATTTATGCCGATGAAAGCCTCTTTGCCGCAGGAATTTGCCCAAAAACCCCCGCTGGAGAGCTGAAGAAGGCACAACTTGATCGGTTGAGCAGTTGTCTTGTTGAAGTCTTGGAGCGGAGCATTGGCGCCGGCGGCACCACCTTCAGTGATTTTCGCGATCTGGAGGGGGTCAACGGGAACTATGGAGGCCAGGCTTGCGTTTACAGGCGAACGGGTGCTCCATGTCACAGCTGCGGCACACCGATCGTGAGAGACAAACTGGCGGGAAGAAGCACGCACTGGTGTCCCCATTGCCAAGCCTGAGATCAGCTAGGAAGGACTTAGACAATTAGAGCTTCACTGGCATTGACCACACCGCACCTGGCCTTGATCGAGACCATACAGGACCTCCATCAACGTGGCTGGTGCGATGGCACTGGAGGCAATTTCAGCGTCGTGCTGAAGCGTGATCCCATCACGTTGCTGATGGCCCCGAGTGGCGTTGACAAAGGCAACGTCAGCGCGGAGATGCTGATTGAAGTGAACAGCGAAGGGGCCGTTGTCAGCGGAACAGGTCGTGCAAGTGCTGAGACCCTGATGCATCTGAAAATTGTGGACGTGTGCGGAAGTGGGGCCGTGCTTCATACCCATTCCGCCAACGCCACCCTTCTCTCCAAACGAGCGCTGTCAGTTGGAGCCATCGAGCTAGAAGGTTGGGAGATGCTGAAAGGCTTGGAAGGGGTAACCACTCACGACACACGAGTCAGCATTCCAGTGATTGCCAATGATCAGGATTTACCGCGTCTCTGCCGCGCCGCCACTCCGCGACTCCACAAGGCACCCCATGGTTTGCTCGTAGCAGGGCACGGGTTATACGCCTGGGGCAGCACGTTGAACGAAGCACGAAGACATGTGGAAATTCTCGAATATCTCCTTGACCTGCACTACAAACAGCTCGCTCTTGGCATGCAATGACAACAACCCATCTCCTTCTCGACATCGAGGGCACAACGTGTCCAATTTCCTTCGTCGCCAGGGTGTTGTTTCCCTACGCCGAATCCGCTCTTCCACAGTATTTAAAGCAACACCAAGCAGACC
>JAYKIX010000125.1:0-15335 GCA_035286005.1 Synechococcus sp.
TGCTCCAAAAGCACCACCCCTGCAGCCGTGAGGTGGCTCACCATGGTTCGGGCCTGATCGAGACTCCAGCCTCCATTGGCATCCACCTGCAGCTCCAGGGGCTGCTGCAGGTCCTGCTGGCGCTGGCCCAGGGCTTCGGCCACAGCGCCAAGCAGCTGCCGGTCATGGTCGAGCCCCTCAGGACTCCCCAGCTTGAGCTTGATGCGGGTGGCTGGTAGCTGCTGCCACCACCGCTCGAGCCGTGCCACAACGTGTTCGCTGGACCCCAGCCCCAGGGTGACGCTGGTGGCGACCCGCCGAGCTCCATTGAGCCCCCAGAGCTTCCAGAGCGGTTGTTCCAAGCGGCGTCCTCGCCAGTCCCACACCGCAAGATCCACCGCGCAACGTGCTGGGGGGGAGAGTGCTGTCAGCAGTTCGAACAGCAGCTGTTGATTGGTGGGGTCGATGGTGCCCAGCTCAGGAATCAGGGCCTGGAGTTCAGCTTCGATGCCCCTGATGTCATAGGAGCGATGGCCGGTGTCGAGCCCGCCGGCTTCACCGCGGCCCACCACACCACCCCGCTCCAGCCGCAGCTCCAGATGCTCCACCACGGATGTGGTGCCACGGCTGATGGCAAGGGGGACCGCTTTGGTGAGCGGAAACCGACGCAGGCTCCAGGTCATCACGGACATCGACCAATGTTCAAGCTGGCACAGCCCCGTCGTGACCGACACTGAGCAAAGCCCCCATCTCCGGACCATCCGCCCCGCTGAAAGCTTTGGTCGTTTCCGCCTCCCTGTCCCCGACTGCCTCTTCCGACCACAGCGCCGAGCGTGTTGGGCGCGGGAGCTACTGGATCACCACCTTTGGTTGCCAGATGAACAAGGCGGATTCCGAGCGTATGGCGGGGATTCTGGAATCGATGGGCTATCGGGAAGCCGCAGCCGAGCTCGATGCCGATCTCGTGCTCTACAACACCTGCACGATCCGCGATAACGCCGAGCAGAAGGTCTACAGCTATCTCGGCCGACAGGCGCAGCGAAAGCGCAGCAATCCCAATCTCACCCTGGTGGTGGCTGGGTGTGTGGCTCAGCAGGAGGGTGAGTCATTGCTGCGGCGCGTGCCAGAACTGGATCTGGTGATGGGTCCTCAGCATGCCAATCGCCTCGAGACCCTGCTGACGCAGGTGGAAGCGGGTCAGCAGGTGGTGGCCACCGAAAGCCACCACATCCTCGAAGACCTCACTACGGCCCGCCGTGACAGTGAGATCTGCGCCTGGGTGAATGTGATTTATGGCTGCAACGAGCGGTGCACCTACTGCGTCGTGCCCTCGGTGCGGGGTCAGGAGCAGTCGCGCCTGCCTGAGGCGATCAAGCTGGAGATGGAAGGGTTGGCGGCCCGTGGTTTTAAAGAGATCACCTTGCTTGGCCAGAACATTGATGCCTATGGCCGGGATTTGCCGGGAATCACACCGGAGGGACGCCGCCAGCACACGCTCACCGATCTCCTCCATCACGTGCATGACGTGGCGGGGTTGGAACGGATTCGCTTTGCCACAAGCCACCCTCGCTATTTCACCGAGCGATTGATCGACGCCTGCGCTGATCTGCCCAAGCTTTGTGAGCACTTCCATATTCCTTTCCAGAGCGGCGACAACGATGTCTTGCGGGCCATGGCACGCGGTTACACCGTGGAGCGCTATCGCCGCATCATCGATCGCATCCGCGAACGCATGCCCGACGCCTCGCTGAGTGCTGATGTGATCGTGGCCTTCCCTGGCGAAACCGATGCGCAGTACCGCCGAACCCTCGACCTGATCGAGGAGATCGGTTTTGACCAGGTGAACACCGCGGCCTACTCACCGCGTCCCAATACGCCAGCTGCTGATTGGCCCAACCAGTTGTCGGAAGCGGTGAAGGTGGAGCGGCTCCAAGAGATCAATGCCCTTGTCGAACGTTGTGCGCGTGAGCGCAATGCCCGTTATGAGGGGCGCGTTGAAGAGGTGTTGGCTGAGGGCGTGAACCCCAAGGACCCCAGTCAATTGATGGGACGCACCCGCACCAACAGACTGACGTTCTTTGCAAGCACCGACGCCGACGGCCGCAGCTTCCATCCTGGTGATCTGGTGAATGTACGGATCGACGCGGTGCGTTCGTTTTCCCTCAGTGGTTCCCCGGTGAACGGCTGATACGTTTGGCCCTCTTGCCCAGCCGCCGGCTCGCTCCCCATGGCTCCATCTCCTGTCCGCATCGGCCTTGTTTTCGGGGGTGCGTCCGGTGAGCATGCGGTTTCGATCCGCTCCGCCAACACGGTGATCGGGGCCCTCGAGCAAGGCCAAAACCAACAACGATTTTCTGTCGCGCCCTTCTACATCGACCAGGAGGGGCGCTGGTGGCCTGAAGCGGTTGCGCGCCAGGTGTTGGCCAGTGGTGTCCCTGCAGAATCCGATCAGTTGCCCCAACCCTTGCCTGCCGCTGGGCTTCAGCAGTTGCCGGAAAGGGCAGACAGCATTGATGTTTGGTATCCAGTTCTGCACGGGCCCAACGGGGAAGACGGGACCGTTCAGGGGCTGTTCACGTTGATGGGAAAACCGTTTGTGGGTGCCGGAGTGCTGGGCTCAGCGGTGGCCATGGACAAACTCGCCATGAAGGCAGCTTTTGCGGCTGCGGGTTTGGCTCAGGTGCCCTATGTCGGGGTGAATGCGGCTGAACTGGACTCGCAGCAACGTCGGGATGCCGCGGTCTCTCGCATTGAGAGGGAGCTGGGTTACCCCTGTTTTGTGAAGCCGGCCAATCTCGGGTCTTCGGTGGGCATCAGCAAGGCCCGCGATCGCGATCAGCTCATCCGAGGTTTGGAAGAGGCTGCTGGGCTCGATCCCAGGATCGTGGTGGAGCAGGGGGTGAATGCCCGGGAGCTCGAATGTGCCGTGCTGGGCAAGCATCAGCTCAGAGCCTCAGTGGTGGGAGAGATCCGCTTCGATGCGGATTGGTACGACTACACCACCAAATACAGCGACGGACTGAGCACCACCTTGATTCCTGCTCCCATCGATGCCTCGATCGAGCAGCAGGTGCGCACGATGGCGCTGGATGCCTGCAGAGCTCTGTGTGTCGAGGGCATGGCGCGGGTGGATTTTTTCCTCGATGACGGCACCGGTCAGCTCTGGATCAATGAGATCAACACCCTGCCTGGATTCACATCCCTGAGCATGTACCCCATGCTCTGGAAAGCCAGTGGAATCGAACTCGATGAACTGGTGGCGCAGTTAGTGGAGAGCGCGCGAGAATGAGGACCCTCCGGTCGATTTGATCAGCTCACTTCATGCTTCACGGTCTGCTTTGGTTCCCACTCCTTCTGGTGTTTGTGTTGCTGGCTGCCCTGGGGTGGCTTGAGCGCCGGCGTCAGACCCTGTTCCGCTCCTGGTCGGAAGGCTCGGAGCTTGCCAAGCTCGATGGCTGCGGTGCTGCCCGTGTGAAAGGAGGCTTGCTGACCTGGAGTAGCTTCTCTGCCGGCAAGTTTGAGCAGCAAGGGGTCTTTGAGATCAAGACCCTTGAGCTGGTCGAGCTGATGGCTTTGGCATCGGGAGAAGCCCCTTTGGCCAGTGAATCCCAGGGTCGCTGCAGATTGCGATTGATCGGGGGGGGGCGCCAGATGGATGTGCCGTTCTCTGATGCCGACCGTGCCCGTGGCTGGATTGATCAACTGATGACCACAGCACGCTGCGATCTGTGAGCGCCAAAACTGCTAGAAAAGCTGCCCCTGCTCCTCTGCCCCCGGGGGTTGAACGTCGCCGTCGCCTGCGTCTGGCCCGTCGGCGTGAGCGCATGATCCACCTTTGGCGCCTGACGGTGCTCGGATCAACGGCTACGGCCCTCGGTTGGTTGTTGATCACCCAGGGTTGGACGTTGAGCAGCAAGGATCAGGTGAAGGTGTCGGGAAGTGAGCGCTTGGGCGCCGACGCCGTGATCGAGGCGAGTCGCCTGCGCTTTCCGCTCTCCTTGTTGAGCCTTCAGCCCAAAGAGCTTGAAGCCACGCTGCTGAAAACCCTGCCGGTGCAGGGGGCATCGGTGCAACGGCGCCTGCTGCCTCCAGGCTTGACTGTGCAGTTGGAAGATCGCCGTCCTCTCGCTGCCGCCACCCGACAGGGTCCCAAGGGTCTGGAGAGGGGCATGGTGGATGGTCTTGGCCAGTGGATGGTGCGCACTGACGCCGATCACGGTGAACGACCGCAAACCGAGATCCAGGTGCAGGGATGGACAGCAGCACATCGTGAGGTGTTGGCCTCTCTCTTGAAGCAGCGCGATCAGCTGGGCAGTCGGTTGCAGACCATCACGATTGCCCCGGATGGGTCGTTGAGCGTGACCACGGCGTCGCTGGGTCTCGTGCAGCTGGGCTCTGATCCCAGCTTGCTCGACCAGCAACTCGTGACCTTGAGCCAGCTCACTCGCAGCCTGCCAAAAGAGTTGCGTCAACAGGCCGGCAGCAGCCTTGATCTGAGTGATCCCGGCAAGCCTGAGTTGCAACTTCCAGCCCCTGCAGATGGTGGGACCGAGAAAACAAGCGAACGCTGACTCTTTGTTGCGGATTTTGGATCAATCCACAAGGCTGGCCCAATTCATCGGCGGAAGCCTCCCGCACCGACATAATGCAGCCAAAGCTCAACGGCAAGGCCTCAACGATGGAGATGATGCCCCACCAGCAATCCCAGGCTTCTGAAGCCAATGGCATCCTTCCCAGCCAGAGTGCACGCATTGAAGTGATCGGCGTCGGTGGCGGCGGAAGTAACGCTGTCAATCGGATGATCCAGAGCGATCTTGAGGGTGTTGGCTACAGCGTTCTCAACACGGATGCCCAGGCACTGCTGCAGTCCGCCTCGAAAAATCGTGTTCAGTTGGGCCAGACCCTGACCCGAGGTTTAGGGGCTGGCGGCAATCCCAGCATCGGTCAGAAAGCGGCCGAGGAATCCCGCGCAGATCTTCAGCAGGCGTTGCAAGGCACCGATCTGGTGTTCATCGCAGCTGGCATGGGTGGCGGCACTGGAACGGGTGCTGCACCCGTTGTTGCGGAAGTGGCCAAGGAAAGCGGTGCTCTCACGGTGGGCATCGTTACCAAGCCGTTCAGCTTTGAAGGCCGTCGCCGCATGCGTCAGGCCGACGAAGGCATCGCTCGCCTGGCGGAACATGTCGACACCTTGATCGTGATACCTAATGACAGGCTTCGCGATGCCATCGGTGGAGCTCCTCTTCAGGAGGCTTTCCGTAGCGCTGACGATGTGTTGCGCATGGGCGTGAAGGGCATCAGTGACATCATCACCTGCCCCGGTTTGGTGAATGTTGACTTTGCTGATGTGCGCTCGGTCATGACCGAAGCCGGCACCGCCTTGCTCGGCATCGGTGTGGGCTCCGGTCGCTCCCGTGCCATTGAGGCCGCCCAGAGTGCCATCAACAGCCCCCTGCTGGAAGCCGCGCGCATCGATGGTGCCAAAGGCTGTGTGATCAACATCAGCGGTGGCCGGGACATGACCCTTGAGGACATGACCTCCGCCTCTGAGGTGATCTACGACGTGGTGGATCCTGAGGCCAACATCATTGTGGGCGCCGTTGTGGATGAGCGTCTCGAAGGGGAGATCCACGTGACCGTGATTGCTACCGGTTTCGAGAACAATGGTCAGCCTTATCGCAGTGAGCGCACCACGAGTCGCTCCAATGGTCTTTCCTTTTCCGCGCCTGCCCCCACTGAAACCGGCGCCAGGATTCCTGAGTTTCTGCGTCAGCGTCAGTTGCGCTCTGAATCCAGCGATCACTGAGAGCGTTCAGCCACGAGGCCACAAAAAAAGCCCAGTCAATTACCGGGCTTTTTTTGTGGGTACTGCAGCCACAGAACCCAGCCAATGTGGTGACCCGGAGTCCACGCCTGCCCCGAGCATCCCGTGTGGCTGCTCCCTTCCGGTCCTGACCAGGTTTGGGCGTCTGGACCGCATGGGTCCGAGTCTGCGTAATGCTAGCAATGGACCCCCGCTCGCCTGGAGAGGCGGATGCGCCCAGCCGATCTCATCCGTTTCAAGCAATCCGGTCGTGTGATCACCGTGCTCACCGCCTGGGACAGCCTGTCGGCCTCCTTGGTGCAGGAGGCAGGAGCTGATGTGGTGCTGGTGGGCGACTCGCTGGCGATGGTGGTCCTGGGTCATGCCACCACCCTGCCGGTGACCCTTAAACAGATGCTGCTGCATGCGCAGGCGGTTTGCCGAGGGTTTGAGGGGGCCATGCAGAACCATCCCCTGGTGGTGGTTGACCTGCCTTTTCTCAGTTATCAATGTGGCCCTGATCGCGCTGTGGCCGCGGCAGGCTTGCTCCTGAAAAACTCTGGCGCGGCAGCCGTGAAGCTTGAGGGAGCCGAGCCTGAGGTGGTCGCTGTGATTGATCGTTTGGTGCGCATGGGGATCCCCGTGATGGGCCACCTGGGTCTGACGCCTCAAGCGGTGCATCGCCTTGGCTACCGGCGCCAGGCTCAAGATCCCCGCAGCCAGGACAAGCTCAAACGTGAAGCCCAGGCCCTGGAAGCAACGGGCTGCTTTGCGCTGGTGCTGGAGCACGTTCCAGCTGACCTAGCCCGGGAGCTGCGCGAGCTACTCAGCATTCCTGTGATTGGTATTGGCGCTGGTGACGGATGTGATGGCCAGGTGCGCGTCACGGCTGATCTGCTTGGCTTGACACCCCAACAACCTCCGTTCAGTCCTGCCTTGATTCCGGGCCGGCAGCTCTGCGTGGAGGCGCTCAAAGGTTGGGTGAGTCAGCAGCAGCTGTTGAATCCCTCAGTGCCGCTGGAAGCGAATCCCACCAGCACACCAGCTCCACCAACAACTGATTGCTAAGGGCCATCCCCTCTGGATCGCTCAGCCGCCAGCGGCCCGACTCCCGCAGGATGAGCCCTTGCTGCTCGGCGTTTCGCCAGCGTGCCTCAAGGCTCGGCAGGTGGCGAGTGCAGCACTCATGGCTCCACCCACTCTGTTGGGCCTGGTCCCAGAGATGAACCCCTTCACGGCGACGCAATCCCACCAGCAGGCGGTCGTCGAGTGGCAAGCCTTGGGCGCTGTGGGCCGATAGCGATGGATCCAGTGTGGTCTGTTGCCCCCGCAGCCAGGAGGCGTAGCCCTCCCTCGTGCGCGGTCGTGCCAAACGTTCTCCCCAGGGCGCACTGGTGGCACCCATACCGAATCCCCACCAGCCGGCACCGCTCCAGTAGACGCGGTTGTGGCGTGAAGCATGACCAGCCTGGGCGTAGTTCGAGATCTCGTAGCGGCAGAAACCGGCGCGGCCCAGTCGATCGCTGGTGAGGGCCATCAAAGCCACGGCGAGATCGTCGTCAGGGAGAGGCAGTTCACCACGTTGGGCGCGCCAGGCAAACACCGTGCCGGGTTCCACCGCCAGGTCGTATATCGACAGATGGGGTGCTCTCGTTTGCAGAGCCAGGTCCAACTGATTGCTCCAGGCCGTTTCGTCCTGATCAGGGAGGTTGCGGATCAGATCGAGGCTCCAACTCCGCAGTGCCCCTTGCTGGATGGCCTGTGTCAACCAGCGGCTGCATTGGAGGAGGTCCCTACAGCGATGGCGGCGACCCAGGCCTTCCAGCACGTGGTCGTCAAAACTCTGGCCGCCGAGACTGACACGGTTGATACCGGCACGGATCAGAGCCCGTAGATCGGCTTGGTCAAAGCTGGCGGGATCCATCTCCAGGGTGATTTCCGCACCCGGCTGAATCCCGAAGCGGACGCGCAGAGCGTTCAGCAGCTGTGCGATCTGACCAGGGCTAAGCAGGGAGGGTGTTCCTCCTCCGACATAGATCGTGGCCAGGGGCGGACCGCTTGGAGAGAGTGCGATCTCAGCGTGTAGCTGTTCCAGGTAGGCGGTGATGGATGCACTGCCAGGACCGCTCTCCCCACTGGCTTGATCCCCCAGGGGCACCACGGCGAAGTCACAGTAGAAACAACGTCGATGGCAGAAGGGAATGTGCACATAAGCGCTGCGCGGTGCGGACATCAGCCCAGGCCATCCGTCGGAAGATGGTGCATGCTGCCTGCAGCTGGTATGAGCTGCCAAAAGCCGAACCATGGTTGAATCGCTCATCCTGATTCTGTTCTTGATCTCCGGTGCCGCCACCGGATGGATGGGAGTGCATCTGCTGCCCCAGGAACTCCTTGATGAGGGCACCGATGTGGAACTGGTGCGCTGGGGACTGAGCGGCGGTGGGGCCGTGGTGGGCCTCGTGGCGGGCTTGGTGTTCCGGCGCCTGCGGCAGCAGCTGATGCGTCAGGTGCGCACCATGCCCACCGACCTGTTGGTGAGCCGGGCGGTGGGCCTGATTCTTGGCTTGCTGGTGGCCAACCTGCTACTGGCACCGATCCTGCTGCTGCCTTTAGCGGGTGGCTCCGCCCTGGTGAAACCCTTGGCGGCCATTGTGAGCAATGTGTTCTTTGGAGTTCTTGGCTACAACCTGGCCGAGGTTCACGGCCGCACCTTGCTGCGTCTGTTCAACCCCACGTCTACCGAAGCGTTGCTGGTGGCCGATGGGGTGCTGACGCCAGCCACCGCCAAGATCCTCGACACCAGCGTGATCATTGATGGACGCATCCGAGGCATGCTCGCCTGCGGGCTGCTGGAGGGGAAGGTGATCGTGGCCCAGACGGTGATTGACGAGATGCAACAACTCGCTGACTCCACGAATCTGGAGAAGCGTGGCAAGGGACGTCGCGGTCTGAAGCTGCTCACCGAGCTGCGTGAGAGCTATGGGCGCAGGCTTGTGATTAACACCACCCGCTACGACGGAGCCGGCACCGACGACCGCCTGCTGCAACTCACCGAAGACACGGGCGGAACCTTGGTGACCGCTGACTTCAACCTGGCCCAGGTGGCCCAGGTGAAGGATCTCAAGGTGATGAACCTCAGCGAGCTGGTGATTGCGTTGCGCCCTGAGGTGCAGCCTGGTGATGAGCTCAAGCTCAAGATCGTGCGTGAAGGCAAGGAGGAGAGCCAGGGTGTTGGCTACCTCGAGGACGGCACCATGGTGGTGGTCGATGATGCGCGCCCCTTGATCGGTACGCGTCATTCGGTGGTTGTCACCGGTGCGCTGCAGACGCCGACCGGCAGGATGGTCTTCGCCCGCCTCGACGATGGCAAGTCAGCGAAAGTGGCCAAAGTCGGCAAAGGCATGCGCAACAACAAGGTGAAACCGTCCAAACCGAACAATTCAGATGGGCGGGCCAACGCTGACCCCCGCTAGGCTCCTGCCACGCCAGGGGATGCGCCCAAGGATGACCACTTCAGCTCCTTACTACGGAGACTCCACGGTGCTGCGGACACCGCCGCCGGATCTGCCTTCATTGATGTTGAAGGAGCGAATTGTCTACCTCGGGTTGCCTCTGTTCTCCGACGATGACACCAAACGCCAGCTTGGTCTTGACGTCACCGAACTGATCATTGCCCAGCTTCTCTACCTGGAGTTCGACAACCCGGAGAAGCCGATCTACTTCTATATCAACTCCACAGGCACGAGCTGGTACTCCGGGGATGCCATCGGTTTCGAGACGGAAGCCTTCGCCATCTGCGACACCATCAGCTACATCAAACCCCCGGTGCACACCATCTGCATCGGCCAGGCCATGGGTACAGCCGCTGTGATTCTTTCAGCAGGAACGAAGGGACAGCGTGCAGCATTGCCCCACTCTTCGATCGTTCTGCATCAGCCGCGCAGTGGGGCTCGTGGTCAGGCCACCGATATTCAGATCCGTGCGAAAGAGGTGCTCCAGAACAAGCGCTCCATGCTGGAGATCCTTTCCGCGAACACTGGCCGCAGCGTTGAGCAGCTCTCCAAGGATTCCGATCGGATGAGTTATCTCACCCCTGAGCAAGCCGTTGACTACGGCCTGATCGATCGCGTGCTCACCAGCCGCAAAGACCTGCCCAGCCAGGCCCTCTGATCACGCTGCCAAGGGCTTTCGCTCCAGAGCGAAACGGCCCATACACCGCTCTGTTTCTTCTTTTCACCCAACGAACCCATGCCGATCGGTACTCCAAGCGTTCCTTACCGCCTGCCCGGCAGCCAGATGGAGCGCTGGGTCGATATCTATACCCGCCTGGGCGTCGAGCGGATTCTGTTCCTCGGTTCTGAGGTGAACGACGCGGTGGCTAACAGCCTGGTGGCCCAGATGCTCTACCTCGATTCCGAGGACAGCAGCAAGCCGATTTATCTCTACATCAACTCGCCTGGGGGGTCGGTGACGGCCGGTTTGGCCATCTACGACACCATGCAGTACGTCAAGAGTGACGTGGTGACCATCTGCGTGGGTCTGGCTGCTTCCATGGGCGCTTTCCTGCTGGGAGCCGGTACCAAGGGCAAGCGCCTGGCTCTGCCCCACAGCCGGATCATGATCCACCAGCCTCTGGGGGGCACGGCCCAGCGTCAGGCCAGCGACATCGAGATCGAAGCTCGCGAAATCCTGCGCATCAAGGAGATGCTCAACCGCTCCATGGCCGACATGACCGGTCAAAGCTTCGAAAAGATCGAGAAAGACACTGACCGTGACTATTTCCTCAGTGCTGAAGACGCCAAGAACTACGGCCTGATTGATCGGGTGATCGCCCATCCCAACGACGCCTGATCTCTCGGTATCGAACCGATGCCGGCGCTTGCGTAAGCTCGATCGTTACCCAGCTCAACGATCCAGCCCGGATGGCCCAGCTCTTCTACGACTCCGACGCCGATCTCGGTCTGCTCAACGGCAAGACCGTGGCGATCATCGGTTATGGCTCCCAAGGCCATGCGCACGCCCTCAACCTCAAGGACAGCGGCGTCAACGTGGTCGTGGGTCTCTACGAGGGCAGCCGTTCAGCGGAGAAGGCCAAGGCCGATGGCCTGGAAGTGCTGAGTGTGGCCGATGCCTCTGCCAAGGCCGACTGGATCATGGTGCTGCTGCCCGATGAATTCCAGAAAGACGTCTACGACAAGGAAATTGCTCCCCACCTCAGCGCTGGCAAGGTGCTGAGCTTCGCCCACGGCTTCAACATCCGCTTCGAGCTCATCAAGCCTCCCGCTGATGTGGACGTGGTGATGATCGCCCCCAAGGGGCCCGGTCACACGGTGCGCTGGGAATACCAGAACGGCCAAGGCGTTCCGGCCCTGTTTGCCATCGAGCAAGATGCCTCCGGCCATGCCCGTGGTCTGGCGATGGCCTATGCCAAGGGCATCGGCGGCACCCGCGCCGGCATCCTGGAAACCAACTTCAAGGAAGAAACCGAAACCGATCTGTTCGGTGAGCAGGCCGTGCTTTGCGGCGGTCTTTCCGAACTGGTGAAGGCTGGTTTTGAAACCCTTGTGGAGGCTGGCTACCAGCCTGAGCTGGCCTATTTCGAGTGCCTGCACGAGGTGAAGCTGATCGTTGACCTGATGGTCAAAGGTGGCCTCACCGCCATGCGCGACTCCATCTCCAACACCGCTGAATACGGCGACTACGTCAGCGGTCCTCGTCTGATCACGGCCGACACCAAGGCTGAGATGAAGCGCGTGCTGGCTGACATCCAAGACGGCACCTTCGCCCGCAACTTCGTGGCCGAATGCAACGCCGGCAAGCCTGAGATGAAGAAGATCCGTGATCGCGATGCCGAGCACCCGATCGAGAAAGTGGGTAAGGGCCTGCGCTCCATGTTCAGCTGGCTGAAAACCGCCTGATCGGTGGAGAGGCAACCGTCAGGAGGCCCTGCTTTGGGCTCTCCTGACCTCCGATGGCAGGGTGGTGAGAGCTCTGCGTCTAGAGATTGCAATGGTCCCCTTGGCTCTGAAAGCCGCAGCGTGCTGAGGTGATGGACAAGCCAAGCTTTTGGGCTCTGGCTGCGGTTCTGATCGCTGCAGGGTTAGACCGGTGGATCGGTGATCCAATGTCTTGGCCCCATCCGGTGGTGGTGATGGGGTGGTGTATCGCGCGGTTGCGGCGCTGGGCCGAGCGCTGGGCCGCTGGGTCGCCGGCGCGGCTGCGCCTAGCCGGAGGGGCGATCACGGTGTTTTTAGTGGGTGGAAGTGTGCTTTGTGGCTGGTCGTTGGAGCAGGCGGCAGTTGGCCATTGGATCGCAGACTCTCGAGCGGGTCTTTGGTTTGCACGCACTCTTTTGCCATTTGCCCTGGCCAGTGCCCTGGCCGGCCGCAGCCTTGAGCAGGCAGTGATGGGCGTGGTGGATGCGCTGAAGGCGATGGATCATCCCCTAGCCCGACAACGCTTGCAATGGATCGTTGGCCGTGACACTTCGGCATTGACGGAAGCAGAGATGCTGCGAGCTGCGGCGGAAACCGCCGCGGAGAACGCTGTGGATGGGCTGTTTGCGCCGCTGTTTTGGATGCTTGTCGGTGTTGTGCTCTGGCATGGAAACGTTGCCTGCCCGGGCCCCCTGGCCTTGGCCTGGGGGTTCAAAGCGGCCAGCACGCTTGATTCGATGCTGGGTTACCGCCGCGGAACCTTGCGTTGGCTGGGCACCGCCGGAGCCCGCCTCGATGATCTGCTGGTGTGGCTCCCTTGCCGGCTGGTGATGTTGACCCTGCCAGCGGTGAGTCGGCCTTGGTCAGCGTGGTGGGGTCTGGTCAGTGCTGCGGAGCGCGATGGTGCCCCTGATCCTTCACCCAATGCCGGACGCGCTGAAGCGATCTATGCCCATTGCGCTGGCGTGTGTCTTGGGGGCCGCAATCGCTATGGCGACCGCTGGGTGGAGAAACCGCTGCTGGCGGGTCAGCAACCGGCTGCCGATAGCGCTGCAATTCTGCGCATCCTGAGCTGCAGCCGAAAACTGGAGGTTCTTTGGCTCTTGCTGCCGCTTCTGTTGCTGATTCTCGCGCTCAGCGTTTGATCGATCAACAGCCGGAAGCTCAGTAAGCCCCGCGATCCATGGGCAGAAGCAACACCCCAAAGGTCCGCAGGATGATGGCAAAATCCAGCAGGAACGATCGGCCCCTTGCGTAGGCCACATCGAGGCGAACCCGCTTGGCATAGCTGAGGTTGTTGCGACCACTCACCTGCCAGAGGCCTGTGAGGCCAGGCCGCACCGATAACACTTCATCCATGTAAGGGCCATAGCGATCGATTTCTTTGTCGACGATGGGCCGTGGTCCGACAACGCTCATCTCACCACGAAGCACGTTGATGAACTGGGGCAATTCATCGAGGCTGGAGCGCCTCAGGAAGCGACCGATGGGGGTGATGCGCGGGTCTTCCTTCAGTTTGAAATCGCGCTCGAATTCTTCGCGCATCTCAGGGGATTCGGCCAGCACAGTGGCCAGAACCCGATCGGCATCGGGCCGCATGGTGCGGAACTTGATGCAGCCGAAGTGGCGATGGCCACGGCCTACACGGCGCTGGACGTAAAACACCGGGCCTGGAGAACTCACTTTCACCAGCACCGCCAGCAGCAGAAACACCGGAGACCCCAGCAGAAGAGCTGAGAGCGAGAAGAGCACATCTCCTGCGCGCTTGAGGCTGCGGCCCGTGGTGCTCTGCTGAAGCACCAGTGCCCTTGACGAGAGTTTGGAAGGAGGGGCGGCCAACAGGGCGAGATGGCGCCGACTGGCCTGTCGCCTCAGAGATGCGCCGTTGGTCGCGGAGACAAGGCGACGTGGAGCATTGACCATCCTGTCTCCCATGCGTCTCACCCTACTCAATCGCAAGGCCTCAGCCCTGGCAGGTTGGCGGGGTCACTCGCCGCAACGGCACAGGAGTGCTGGTGTTGCTCCCAGGCTGTTTGCACAAGCGTCTCAAAACGAGACGTAAAGGCCTCCGGCTTGAAGCGTTCGGCCCAGCTTCGCAGTTGTTCAGGGGCGAGTTCGCGCCAGAGCCGTTGCTGTTCAAACCATTCCACCGCCTCGATCACGGAGGCTGGTGTCTGCTCTGGGAACAGCACACCTGTTGGCTGAGCGGCGCCCCTGGCAGCACAGCGAACGCTGTCGAGCAATCCCCCTCGACCCAGGCCGATCACCGGTGCGCCTGACGCCATGGCCTCCACTGGGGCAATTCCAAAATCTTCGAGGCCGGCATAGACAAAGGCTCGACAGCGGCTGAGGAGGGTTTCCACCTCCTCTTGGCTTCGGCGGCCCAGGATCTGCACCGTGGGCCCTGCGAGTTGCTCCAGCCGTTTGCGTTCAGGGCCATCGCCCACCACCTTCAATGGCAGTCGCAGGCGGTTAAACGCCTCCACAACCACATCGACGCGTTTGTAGGGAACCAGGCGGCAGAGACAGAGATAGCTGTCATCCCTTGGTTGATTCCAGCGAAAGCGATTCACCTGCACCGGTGGATGGAGCACCTGGGCGTCACGACCCCAGAACTGGCGAATCCGTTGGGCTGTGAATCGCGAGTTCGCCACCAGCACATCCACGCGGGCTGCGCTGAGCTGGTCCCATTGGCGCAGGGCATGCAGTTGCCAGCGGATCCAGGGGCCAAATCCTCGCCGTGCCAGGGCGGAGCGACGGAGATAGGCGTGCATCTGGTCCCAGCCGTAGCGCACCGGGGTGTGCACATAGCTGATATGAAGTTGTTCGGGTGATGTGAGCACCCCCTTGGCCACGAGGTGACTGCTGCTGATCACCAGGGGATAGTCGCTGAGATCGATCTGCTCGATGGCCAGGGGCAGTAGCGGCAGGTATTGCTGCACATGGCTGATGCCCCAGGGGAGCCGTTGGATCGGGCTGGTGAGAATGCGACGCCCTGCCCAGCGGCTTTGCGGCCGACGACTTTCTCCGTCTACCAGCGCTGCAAGATCCGGCCGATGGCCCATGGAGGTGAGCCATTGGTCGATGCAATCCACCACCTGCTCCGCGCCACCGACGGAGCGTGGGGTGAACCACTCGTGAACCAAGGCAATGCGCTGCGGCAGGTCCATGGGCTGCTGGACAGTCATGCCACCGCAAAGCATCTACATCAAGAAGTCTCTCAGCTGATTGCAGGGGCAGGGGCAAATCCCGAAGCTATGGGGCATGTCGAATCAAGCCCTGGCAATTAACGCGTTGTTGGAGGATTCCCTCAACGATCCAGCGATCGGAACCACCGATTGTTTTCGTTGGCATGCAACGCCGGTGGGGATTGCCGCGCTTTGGAGTAGCGCCAAGACTCCATCCACGCCTCCGTTCGAAGATGCTTTGAAGGAGGGCTTGCAGGTGGGGCTTGATCTCAGCAGAGAGGAACGCGAGTTTCATCAAGTCACCCAAGGGCTGGTGCTTCTGTTTCATTCCTGAGCATCCTTGCTGCAGCCAAGCCGGTACTGAATCGTTCAGTCGCTGACTGCAGGAAACAGGAAAAGTTTGGGCTGATGGTTGATGACGAAGCCCGC
>JAYKIX010000126.1:0-14609 GCA_035286005.1 Synechococcus sp.
GATCGCGGAAGGCGATCGCAAAGAAGAGGGTGGCAATCGCCAGGGTGAGGATGAGGATGTAAGCGAAGCTTTCCATCGAGAGTCTCCGGTGGGGCGATCAGCTGAGGGTGGAGCCTGCCGGGGGCACGTAGCCCTCGGGAAGACGACGGGTCGAACGGTCGCCCAGTTTCTGGAATAGACCGAACTCCACCTGCTCGCCAAGATCCGGGTCAATACCAGCAAACACGTCGCGGTAGAGGGTACGAGCACCGTGCCAGATATGGCCGAAGAAAAAGAGCAGTGCGAAACAGGCGTGGCCGAACGTGAACCAACCACGGGGTGAGCTGCGGAAGGTGCCATCGGAGTGATAGGTCTCGCGATCGAATTCGAACGCTTCTCCCAACTGCGCCTTGCGGGCAAGACGCTTCACGTCAGCTGGATCGGTGAAGGTTTGACCATCAAGAGCTCCGCCGTAAACCCTGGCGGTCACGCCCTGCTGCTCGAAGGAATACTTCGCTTCAGCGCGGCGGAAAGGAATGTCAGCGCGGACGATGCCATCGCCGTCTTCGAGCACAACGGGGAAGTTCTCAAAGAAGTTGGGGAGACGACGAACCTGAAGGTCGCGACCCTCTTTATCGGTGAAGGAGATGTGACCAACCCAACCAGTGGGGAGTCCATCACCATTCACCATGGGACCCACGCGGAACAAGCCACCTTTGGCAGGGCTGTTGCCGACATAGTCATAGAAGGCCAGTTTCTCGGGGATGGCCGCATAGGCCTGATCCACAGATGAGCCTTCATCGAGGGCGGTTTGAACGCGACGATTGATTTCCGTTTTGAAGTAGCTCTGATCCCACTGGTACCGGGTGGGGCCAAACAGTTCAACCGGAGTCGCTGCAGAGCCGTACCACATGGTTCCCGCCACAATGAAAGCGGCGAAGAACACAGCAGCAATGGCGCTTGCAAGAACCGTTTCGATGTTGCCCATGCGCAGCGCTTTGTAGAGGCGCTCAGGCGGACGACTGGTGATGTGGAAAATGCCGGCGATGATGCCCACAATGCCTGCAGCAATGTGGTGAGCCACGATGCCACCAGGATTGAAGGGGTTGAATCCTTCGGGTCCCCAGGCCGGTTGAACGGCTTCAAGATGTCCGGTCAACCCATAGGGATCTGAGATCCACATGCCCGGACCAAATACCCCGGTGAGGTGAAACGCTCCAAATCCAAAGCAGCCAAGACCTGCAAGCAACAGGTGGATGCCGAAGATTTTGGGCAGGTCGAGGGCGGGTTCACCGGTGCGGGGGTCCTGCCAGATCTCAAGATCCCAGTAGGTCCAGTGCCAGATGGCGGCCAGCATCAGCAGGCCACTGAAAATGATGTGGGCGGCTGCAACGCCTTCAAAGCTCCAGAAGCCAGGGTCAACACCGGTTTCACCGGTGATGCTCCAGCCACCCCAGCTCCCGGTCACACCGAGGCGGGCCATGAAAGGCATCACAAACATGCCCTGACGCCACATCGGATTCAGAACTGGATCCGAGGGGTCAAAAATGGCGAGTTCGTAGAGGGCCATCGAGCCGGCCCAGCCGGCAACGAGGGCGGTGTGCATGAGGTGCACGGCCAGAAGACGGCCGGGGTCGTTAATAACGACTGTGTGCACCCGATACCAGGGCAATCCCATGGGTCAGGTTCGGGGGAACGAAGCTGCTGATGCAGCCAGACCCAGCGATCGTAAGGGGTGTTCTTGATCGATCGGGCCCCACTGTCGTGAGCTGCAACGTGTTGTGGCATGGGGTTTGGTGGTTTGGCCCTCGCCTCGAGCCTGTCCTGCCGCCACTCCTGCCGTGCCGCCTCCGGTCTGACCTGCTGGCGGCTCGGTTACAAATCGAAACCCAAGGCCTCAGAATGGCCCCCACACATTCTTGGAGGAGGTCATGCCCGTCATCCGATTCGTTCGTGAGGGCCGAGATGTGGAGTGTTTTCCAGGCGAGAACCTCAGGGACGTCGCGCTCCGAGAGGGGGTTGAGCTCTATGGGCTGAAGGGGCGTTTAGGGAACTGCAATGGATGCGGTCAATGCATCACTTGTTTTGTTGAAATTCCAGGCAGCGCAGGTCCGGCATCGTTGTCACCTCGAACCGGTGTTGAGGACGCCAAGCTCAAGCGGCGGCCTGACGGCTGGCGCCTTGCTTGTCAGACCCTGGTTCAGCAATCGGTGATCGTGCTCACCAAACCTCAGACCGGCCTGCCAGACCGCGATGGAAAGATTGCTGCGGCCCGTGCCGAGGAACTCCCTGCTGGCCCCACCGCATGGCCTATTCCTGAGGTTGAGGAGGAGATCATTCCTGACACCCTTGAGGTTCCCGAGGCCATGGGCTCTGAACCGGAGGCTGCTACGCCCGATGACGAGGCCTGAGCGAAGCATCCGGAAGGTCGCCGAACGGTGATACCTTCCGGGGTGACTCTTTCATCAGCCATGGAAACCAACGATCTCGGGTTCGTAGCCAGCCTTTTGTTCGTTCTGGTTCCGACGATCTTCCTTCTGATTCTCTACATCCAAACCAACAGCCGTCAGGGTTGATTCGGATGGAATGGCCGGAGTGGGGTGTCAGCTCCGCTCCGGTTCTCTGACAAGCATCACGGGTGCCGGTGCATGGACCCGGATGTAGTCGCTAACCGATCCACCTAGAAGCTTGTCGAGATCCACAAGGCCGCGGGCCACCAGTGGACGACGGTCTTGGGAAGCGATCACGACGAGATCAACATTGGAGTCTTTTGCGGCCTTGCAGACGCCTCGTCCGACGTCAGTGTCAGTCACGTGCATGGGTTTGAGCTCCACGCCGAAGCTCCGTGCCCGTTGAACAGCAGCGTTGAGCAGCTCATCTCCTTTGCTTTTGGCGCCGCGGGAGGGAGTTAGCTCTTGTCGAGCTACGTGGACGCCAGTCAATTCTCCTCCGGGAATGTCGCGGATCATTTCGCACGCGATCCTGAGGGCGTCATCCCCGACGCCGGTGCCATCAACAGTCACCATGACGCGATTCACATGACGCACGTAGAGGTCATCCCGCACCAACAGCATTGGTCGTGTCGAGAGTTGGAACACGTACTGACTGGTGCTGTTGGCCAGGATTGACTGAAGCCGGCCCAAGCCCCGCGACCCCATCACGATCAGATCCGCGTCGAGTTCGTCCGCGACTTTCAACACGGTCTGTTTCGCGTCGCCATTGCGGATGATCGAATTCACCTCGCTGGCATTGAGCCCCATGCGTCCAACGGCCTGGGCCATCAACGATGCTGCCGCTCCCCAATGTTCTTCTGAGCCTGCGCTGCCCTGCTCGGGCACAACGTGAAGGAGATTGATGCGCGCGGCGCGGAAACCCGGCAAGTCTCGGAGCATCCGCACCATTTCCTCAACGTGACCTTTGCCGGAATCGGCGATCAGCAGGTTTTTGAACACGGTCTCGTCTTGGCTGTGCTGCAGCCTATGGCGAGACTCCCGCCCCTTGAAGCATGGTGACTGAGAGCGTTACGACCCGCCCTTGGCGACTTGAAAAGCGCGTGCTGCCACAGCACACCGACCATGCGGGAGTGATGTGGCATGGAGCCTACGTGGCTTGGTTGGAGGAGGCGAGGGTTGAAGCTCTTGCGGCGGCAGGGTTGTCCTATGGCTGCCTTTCGGATCAGGGTTATGAGATGCCAGTGATTCGCCTTCAGGTGCACTACCGGCAGGCCCTCTCGCATGGAGATGTGGTGGTTGTGGAAAGCAGGGCCTTACAGCGACGTGGGGCGCGATGGCCCTGGATGTCGCGTTTCTGTTTGCCGGATGGATCTTGTGCTGCTGAAGCGGAGGTGGAGCTGGTTGTGTTGCGTACGGGGGGAGGACGAAAAGCGGTGATGCGGGAGGTGCCCGATGCCCTTGCTGTTGCCCTTGCCGCAGTGGTCAACGGCCCGCTTCAATAGATAGTACATTTGTACTTCTATCCATAAGCTCTGGCCTATGCGGCGTTGGTGGTGGTTGTGGGCTCAATGTCCCGGTGTGGGGGCTGTGCGCCTGGTTCAGCTTGACGTAATCGCAAAGGCGCACGGCACCGATTTGGAGGGGTTGTGGTGTTGGCCGCTGTCGCAGCTCCGCCAGGCATTGCAATGGCCTGAAGGGGTGTTGTTAGCAGTTGATCGGTATCGCCAGTTTCTTGGTTCAAATCCCAGTGGCTTTCCCCCTAAGGGCCTTTTGATGCCTATGGATCCTGAGTGGCCAGAAGGGTTTCGTGCTCTGCCTCGTCCGCCGGCGATGGTGTTTTGGGATGGAGATCCCGCCCTCTGGACGCCGCTGGCTCGTGGGCAGGCCGTGGCCGTGGTGGGATCCCGTCGGGTTTCATCCCATGGTCTGCGAGTAGCAGAACTCTTGGGAGAGTTGTTGGCATGTGCTGGCTGGCCTGTGATCAGCGGTTTGGCAGAGGGGATCGATGCTGCTGCGCATCGGGGATGTCTTCGTGCCGGAGGGTGTCCAGTTGCGGTGTTGGGAACGCCCTTGGATAGGGCTTATCCAGCCGAGCACGCAAATCTTCAGGCTGATGTGAGGAGGGCTGGGTTGTTGCTCACTGAAAGCGCTCCAGGCTCCAGGGTGCAACGGGCTAGCTTCGCCCTTCGTAATCGGCTTCTGGTGGCGCTAGCCCATACGGTCGTTGTGGCGGAGTGTCCAGAGAAGAGCGGGGCATTGATCTCAGCGCGGGAAGCGCTTTCTCAGCGCCGTTCCGTTTGGACCGTGCCTGGAGATGTCTTACGGGCTTCCACGCGAGGCAGTAATCAATTGCTTTCTCGAGGGGCGCAACCCATCCTGGACCCTGCAGCATGGGTTCAGAGTCTGGGGGTTGGCCCGTTGGCCGTGAAGCCAATCTCTTCCTCGGATCAACACCCTCAAGGCACCGCTCTCAAGGATCCGGTCTTGAAGGCTCTGCTTGAAGAAGGGGGCAGTTTCCAGCAACTGGCCCAAGCCCTGGGTCGCTCACCGGCAGCCTTGGCTGAGCAATTGGTGCAGCTTGAGTTGGAGGGTTTGGTGGTGGCCGAAGCCGGCATGCGTTGGCGGCTTGCTTAGCTGGATTGATGGCCCCATTGCAGTTGAAAGGATCGGAGCTGCTGTGTTGGCGTCGCCGATTACTCCAAGCGGGTGGTCGAGCTGTCGATCTCGATTGGCTGCTTGACCTTGGTGGTGGTTTGCGTTGGAAGGACCTCCAGCGCGTTCAGCTGGACCCCACCAGCGTTCAGGTGAAGTTGACGTGTTCCCTGGACCACTTGGAGAAGCTTTGGCGACAGCACCGGGATCAGCAGATTCCTTTGCAGCATCTGATCGGGCGCTGTCCGTGGAGAGATGTTGAACTGCATGTGTCCTCTGCTGCCTTGATTCCGCGTCAGGAAACAGAGCTTTTGATCGACCTGGCCATCGAGCGGGCCGGAGACCGTCTCGGCAACCTGCCTGGACGATGGGCAGATTTGGGTACCGGCTCGGGGGCCTTGGCCGTGGCTCTGGCCCGACAGTGGCCCGCTTGGCACGGTCATGCAGTGGATTGCAGTGCGGCGGCATTGAAGTTGGCGCGCCGCAACCTTGAGGACTGGGCGACCCATGCCAACTGGCATCTGCACCAAGGGAGTTGGTGGGCACCCTTGCGTCCTTGGTGGGGAAGCCTGGATCTTGTGGTGTCCAACCCCCCCTATGTCCCCGCTGCGGTAGTGGATCAGCTTGACCCTGTGGTCCGTGACCATGAGCCCCGTTTGGCGCTGGATGGTGGCCCGGATGGCCTCGATTGCTGCCGCCTCTTGGTGTTGGGTTCCGCAGAAGCGTTGGCTCCTGGGGGATGGTTGTTGATCGAGCATCACCATGACCAGAGCCAGGCTGTTCTGGATCTGATGACCACAACAGGTCTTAAGGATGTCCATGCCGCCCATGATCTGCAGGGCATCACCCGCTTTGCCGTTGGCCGTCGTGCAGGCTGAAAGGGTCTGTGTTTGAGCCGCATGGCCATCCCTCTTCGGCAGCCAAATAGTCTTTCCGCCGCCGCTATGGCCGATTGGTTGCTGGCCGGGGGAGCCGGCCTGATGCCTACCGATACGTTGCCCGCCTTGGTGGCGCTTCCACGCCATGCCAGCCAGATATGGACCTTGAAACAACGGCCCAGCGAGAAGCCACTCATCCTGATGGCTGCCTCGGCAGAGGCTCTGCTTGAGCTCGTTTCAGCAGAGGCTCAAACTGCGGCACGACCGTTTGCACGGCTGCATTGGCCTGGTGCTCTCACCCTGGTATTGCCCTTGAAGGGTGAGTCTTGGGCTCAGGATTTTCATCGCCACCTGAATCCCCACACCTGCACCCTTGGGTTGCGGGTGCCCGCTTGTGCTTTGGCACAAGATTTGCTGAGCTGCACCGGTCCTTTGGCCACCACCAGTGCCAATCCTTCCGGGGCAGCTGCGGCGCAAACTTCCGACGAGGCCTTGCGTTATTTCCCGCAGCTGCCTCTCTTGGGACCTCTCCCCTGGCCAGCACCTGAGGGCGTGGCCAGTACGGTTATGGAGTGGGAACCATCCGGTAGTTGGCGCATGTTGCGGCAGGGTGCTGTGATTCCCGAAGGAGTGGATTCGTCTCCCTGATGCTTTGGCTCGTTGCATTGGTGCTCCTGCTTCAGAGCCTTTGGTGGTGGGTGTTCAAACCCCTCATTCATGTCTCCACAACCATGCTGAGTTTCAGCAGCTTGCCCTGGGTGTTGTTGGGGGCGGGTCTTTGGGCCCTTGCAGGCCGCCAGGAATAAAGCCGGCTAACGGATTTGAACCGATGGCCTTCGCTTTACAAAAGCGCTGCTCTACCGCTGAGCTAAGCCGGCACGAGGGCACTGTACCGGGCAGCTCCTGGCCTTGCTGCAGGGGGTGATCCAGAAGCCAAAGCACCAGCTCGAGCCTGTTGCGACAGCCGGTTTTTTGCAGTGAATGGCTGACGTGCGACTCAACGGTTCGCACGCTCAAGATCAGCTTTGCTGCGATGGCTTTATTACTCAGGCCTTGTCGCAACAGGTTGGTGACGGCTCTTTCCGCCGGGCTTAAGGAGAAGTGAGACATAACCACTGGGGAATGCAAGACCTCCAGACCTCCAGAGCATTCCCCCCCTCGCTTTTGCTCAGTTGTCGCTGCGGCTGACGGCTAGGGGCCGGCGGATGGGCAGGTTGGCCACCAGCGCGGTGACCCTGTCTTCGGTTTCCAGGCTCACATCACCTTCATCCAGGTCGATTTCCACGTAGCGGGCTACCACTTCGAGGATTTCTCTGCGCATCTGATCGAGCAGATCAGGACTTAGATCACTGCGGTCATGGGCGAGGACAAGCTGAAGGCGCTCTTTCGCCGTGCTGGCGCTAGAGGGCTGACGACGCAGCAGCTTGTCGAGAATGTCGCGAAGGGTCATGGGTTTCAGAAGATCTTCTTTTGCATCAAGCGGCGCACTTTGGCGCGAATGCCGCTCCGTTCCTTGGAAGGGTCGATCAAGGGAACTTCTTCGCCTTGGAGTCTGCGCGCCACATTGCCGTAGGCACGTGCCGCTGGTGAGCCAGTGCCGTTCAGCGTCAGGGGTTCACCTCGGTTTGTGCTCACGATCACTTGTTCGTCTTCGAGCACCAGACCCAGAAGGGGGAGAGCCAGGATGTCGGTGACGTCATCCACCGCCAGCATTTCCTGGTTGGCCATCATCTTGGGTCGTACCCGGTTCAGAACGAGTTGAACGGGTTTGACGCCATGGGTGTTGAGCAGGCCGATCACGCGATCGGCATCGCGAACGGCTGAAACTTCAGGCGTGGTGATCACGATGGCTTCCTTGGCTGCCGCAACTGCGTTTTTAAAGCCGTCTTCGATGCCTGCAGGGCAGTCGATCAGCACGTAATCGAACTGCTCCTCCAGCATCTTGGCAATCGCCTGCATGTCTTCGGGCTTCAGCCACTCGAGCATCCGTGGATTGCCAGCGGGTAGCAGTGCAAGGTTCGGTTCTTGCTTGTGCTTCACCAAGGCCTGTTCGAGCCTGCAGCTCTCAGCAAGCACTTCCTGCGCCGTGAAAACAATGCGGTTTTCAAGGCCTAGCAGCAGATCGAGATTGCGCAGACCGAAGTCGGCATCGAGAACCACGGTCCGCAGCCCCAGTCGGGCTAAGGCGATGCCGAGGTTGGCAGTGAGAGTTGTTTTTCCGACCCCTCCTTTTCCAGAGCAGATCAGGATCGTTCGCGAAGTGGGCGCCACGGCTTCCCGGGAAGTCGGGTCACCTTAATGGGGTCTTTCTCTTCAGGCCACCGATTCCCCCTGAGGTGCTGACGAATCTCCCCGCAGGATGCGATCCGAGAGGCGAGGATCGGCGGGTTCGATCACAATCTCGCCCTCTTCGATTCTGGCTTCTTCGGCGAGTCCAGCTTGTGGCTGGTCGTCGGGTCCACGCGCCACCTGATCTGCGATACGAAGTTGCAAGGGACGTAGTTGGAGGGCAACGACCCGTGCCCTGCGGTCTCCTTCACGTCCGGCATGGGCAATGCCTCGTAAACGCCCCCAGACCATCACATCCCCATTCGCTGAGATCGTCGCTCCAGGATTGACATCTCCGAGCACAACAAGATCACCACTGCTTTCCAGCCTGTCGCCAGACCGCACGGTGCCGCGATGCACCCTTAGTTGCCCTGCGGGCTCGGGGGTTGGTCTTGGCGAGTCTGTCTCGTTTTGCAGTTGGACCGGCAGACCAAGGCCCTGAGCACTAATGGCGGTCTGAAGACACAGGGTTTGCAACAGAGCAATCCTGAAACCGCTGTTCTGGAGAAGCTCACGCAATTGGCTGAGATCGCGGCAGCGCATCGGCCAGTCGTGCATGTTCAGCTCAATGGCTCCTGGGTGGAGTTGCTGCAACTGGTCAGGAAGGGTGTCCTGCCAGTGAGCCTTCCGCTGCGGCGGAAAGGTGAGTCGCTGGCGCGGGCCGGGAGGTGGAACAGCGGCCATCAGAGAGAGGTGGGGAAGGGGCACCAATCCCTTGACGCTAGAGGGCTTCTGAAACGCTGTGGGATCACTGCAACCCAGTGAGGGCAAGTTCCTGGCGCAGTTCACGCTGGATCTCACGGGGATGAATCAGCCAGGCGGTGGCGGCTGGGGTCGACAGGCTCTTCACCAGTGGCGAGATTTGTTCCAAGCCCCTCAGCATCAACCCATCCCATACCCTCAGCCCCCCGCGATAGGGGTGGTAGCCCCGTAGTTGCTGATGACGCAAGCCGCAGCACTGTTCAGGATCAAGACCGGCTCTTTCGCTGATACGCCGTGCCAGTGCCAGTGCTTCAAGTTGTTGGGCTGACGAGAGCTGCGCCACGGTGGTCGCTTTGAGCAGGCGGCGGTCAAGAAATCGTGAGCAAAGATCCGCCAGGGGAGTAGGGCCTTCTTCGGACCAACGTTGCAGGTGATACCCCATGCGCACATCGTCGTTGGCGAGAAAGCAGCTTGGCGTGAGTTCGCTGGGGTGCCAGAGCCACGTGCCCATGACGGCATCGCTCCAGACTCGTTGAGGACCCAGCTGTCTGGCTAGGCGGATCAACTGCTGCAGCATCCAGTTGCACACCACGTTGAGGCGATGGGTGTACACGCTGCGGTACATCAGGTTGCGGACCACCAGGTAGTGCTCAACGGCCATCACGCCTTTGGCCTCAATGGCCAGTCCGCCATCCGGGGCCAGGGTGAGAGCTGCCATTATCCGGTCGAGATCGAGCTGGCCGTAGCGAGCGCCTGTGCTGTGGCTGTCGCGCATCAGGTAGTCGAGTCGATCGCAATCGAGTTGGCTGCTCACCAGGGCCTTGATGACAGGGCGCTCTGCATGGCCGTGTTGCAGCAGGCCCGCCACCGCTTCAGCGGTGCCGGGTGCGAGGCGATCGAGTAACTCGCGGATTTCGGGATGTTCCAACACCAGACGGGCCGACCAATCCTCGTGATGCAGGCCGAACATCTCTTCGCCGGTATGGCTCAGGGGGCCATGGCCAAGGTCGTGCAGCAGGGCCGCGGCATAGAGAAGGCCCTTGTCATTGAGGAGGCTCGGGTCGTGGGGGAGAAGCCTCTGAAAGGCATGGCGAGCCAGATGAAACACGCCAAGAGAGTGGGTGAAGCGGCTGGATTCCGCTCCGTGAAAGGTGAGGAAGGCAGGGCCTAGCTGACGAATCCGACGCAAGCGCTGAAAGGGGCGGCTTTCAACGAGCCCCATCACCATGGCCTCCGCTGGATCCTCTTCATCGAGCTGGATGCTGCGATGAAGAGGATCGTGATACGTGCGTGTTGTCATCCCCTGGTTAGGCGGCGTTCAAGGGGTCTGGCTCGCTTGCCGTTGCTGCATCAAGCGCTTCCTCGGTCTTGTCAGTGCGATCCAGCATCGTTTCCACAATCCGTTCGGCATCCGTGAGCCAACGGTCGCCATCTCCTCCAGGGTTGAGGGGTTCGGGTTGCTCAAGCAGGCGGTCGGGTTCAAGGCCCTGCCCCTGAATATCCCTTCCGCTGGGTGTGAGGTAACCGGCCACAGTGATGGCTAGGCCACTCCCGTCGCTGAGGTTGGTGAGCGTCTGGATGAGCCCTTTCCCAAACGTTCTGCTGCCTAAGAGAAGGGAGCGACCGTCGTCTTGAAGAGCACCAGCCAGGATTTCACTGGCGCTGGCGGTTCCTGCGTTCACGAGAGTGACCATCGGCCCGTCGTAGAGCGTGTGGCTGCTCGCTTGAATCGGGTCGGCGATTCCATCACGGTTTCGGGTTTCCACGATGGGCTCATTGCTGAGGAAGGCATCGGCAACGGCCAGACCTGCGCTCACGAGGCCACCCGAGTTGTTACGGAGATCAAGAACCAGCCCTTCGATCCCCTTCTCTGACAGTTCGGTGATGGCCTCTCGCACCTGTTCTGGAACGCCTTCGCTGAACTGGGTGATCCGCAGATAGCCCAGGGTGTGTTCGTCACGGCGGAGACGCCGAGTTCGCACCGGTCTGAGATCCACATTGCGTCGCTCCAGAGTCAGCTCCTGGTGTGATCCATCGGGAGTTTCAAGGCTGAGTACCACCTGGGTGCCCACCTCACCGCGCAAGCGGGCGGCGGTGGTTTCCAAGCCGAGCTCTTGCGTGGGCTCGCTATTCACGGCAAGCACCGCAGTGCCGCTGACCACGCCTGCGTCGGCAGCGGGTGATCCTTCCAGTGATGCAATCACCACGATGCGGCCATCCTCACTGCCATGGGCAAGTTGCAATCCGACCCCGCTGAGGCTGCCTTGATTGCTGGCTTTCATCACTGCGAAGTCATCTGGCCTCAGCAGTCGTGTGTAGGGATCACCTAGAGGGCTGAGCATCGCCTCGATTGCGCTGTAGGCCTGCTCGCTACTGGTGATGGGTCCTTCCAGAGCCTTTTGGCGAAGCCGTTTCCAGCGAATGTCCTCGAAGCGCTCGGGGTTCACATAGCTCTGGTTCACCAGCTTCCAGCTCTCCACAACAAGCTGCTGTGCATCGTTCAGGGCTAGGGCTGGAGAAATGGCGATCACGCCCCCCAGAACGATCGCGAGGACCAGGCAGGTCAGCTGACGCCAGGGGGTCGTTCGGCTATTAACAGTCGGCAACATCGGCTTCATCCCAGGCACGGTCGCTGTGACGTGTTCAGTAGACTCTCGCAATCCAAGCCCACTTCTGCATGGCGAACTCCTCACCTGTCTACGACTGGTTCCAGGAACGTCTTGAAATCCAGGACATCGCTGACGACATCAGCAGCAAGTACGTCCCGCCCCACGTCAATATTTTTTATTGCCTTGGCGGGATCACGCTGGTCTGCTTCCTGATCCAGTTCGCGACTGGATTTGCGATGACCTTCTATTACAAGCCCACCGTGGTGGAGGCCTACGCGTCCGTCCAGTACCTGATGACTGATGTCAGCTTCGGTTGGCTGATTCGCTCCGTTCACCGGTGGAGCGCATCGATGATGGTTCTGATGCTGATCTTGCACGTCTTCCGTGTGTATCTCACCGGTGGTTTCAAGCGTCCCCGTGAGCTCACTTGGGTGACAGGAGTCACCATGGCTGTGATCACCGTTTCATTCGGTGTAACCGGTTACTCCCTCCCCTGGGATCAAGTTGGTTACTGGGCTGTGAAAATCGTTTCAGGTGTGCCGGCTGCCATCCCTGTTGTGGGCGATTTCATGGTCGAGCTGCTTCGTGGTGGCGAAAGTGTCGGCCAAGCCACGCTCACTCGTTTCTACAGCCTTCACACCTTTGTGATGCCTTGGCTGTTGGCCGTGTTCATGCTCATGCACTTCCTGATGATTCGGAAGCAAGGCATTTCCGGTCCCTTGTGATCCAGAGACAACCGTTCAATCCTCAACGAACACGTACTGGTCAATCCCATGCACATCCTCAAGAAGCCTGATCTCACCGACCCCAAGCTGCGGGCCAAGCTCGCCAAGGGTATGGGTCACAACTATTACGGTGAGCCTGCCTGGCCTAACGATCTGCTCTACATCTTCCCGGTGGTGATCCTTGGCACCATCGCTTGTGTCGTGGGTCTTGCCGTTCTGGATCCCGCCATGCTGGCCGATAAGGCCGATCCTTTTGCTACTCCTCTCGAGATTCTCCCTGAGTGGTATCTCTATCCGGTATTCCAGATTCTGAGGGTTGTCCCCAACAAGCTTCTGGGTATTGCCCTTCAAACCCTTGTTCCCTTGGGCTTGATGCTGGTGCCTTTCATTGAGAGCTTCAATAAATTCCAGAACCCCTTCCGCCGTCCTGTGGCGATGGCTGTGTTCCTGTTCGGCACCCTCACCACTATTTATCTGGGAATCGGTGCTGCACTCCCGATCGACAAATCCCTCACCCTGGGTCTGTTCTGATCGTTCGGTCTGACTTCTTTTTCAGAGCCCGGCCACAAGGCCGGGTTTTTTTGTCTCTGTGGCTTTAGAGCAGTCCATCGCTCTCGGAGCTATTGAGTACGTCGTTCAGGTCCAAGATCTCCACGTCCTCAGGGCTGATGCGAAGGAAATGGTGTAGCAGGAGAAAACCAACGATCGTCCACGTTTGGTACGTGCGGGATTGCTGTCCAACCCAGGTTCCTGTTGGGCCGTCGAAGTATTCAGCCCATTGCTGTCGCGGGAGCTGATTTAGCTGACTCCAGTAGCTCTCCTCAAGTAAGGCTTTCATTTGCCCCATCAGCAGCACATCGGCGTGGGGGTGCCGCCGTTCATGCAGAAGGATGGCTGCTCCAAAAAACCAGAGCAGACTGGGCCAATGGCCTCCGTTGTGGTAGCTCCACGGCCAGTTTTTGGGGTCTGATCCTGTTTTGTTCTGCCATTCGAGTCCGTCCATCGGTGGATGGCAGATCCGCATCGGCATCTGGGCCATCAGATGGTCTCGGTTGTGAAGCACCAACCTGAACAACGCCCGCTGTTGTGGGCTGGTCAGGAGGCCGAATAGGCAGCCGAGCGAATTTCCAAGGCTGTAAAAGCGGAAGTCGGGCCGACCGGTGCGCATGTTGCCAATCAAATAGCCGCCCCGGTTTTCCAGCCAGTCCTGCAGCCAGTCGGGAATCACCTGGGGTTGGACATTGAATTCGTTCTGGTATTGGTTATCTCCGTACTGTTCTGTCGGGCGGCGTCTCAGCACTTGCATGGTTTTGCTCGTGACCCAGTAGTGCTTCAGCAGAAACTGGCGCAGATCATGAACCCACTGCTGAGCTAAGACGAGGCGTTGATCGAGCAGTCGACTGTCGTGATGCCGTCGGCTGAGCTCCATCAATTTGATGCAGCTGCGCAGAGAGGCATAGAGCAGAACCTCAACCTCCAGTGGTGCTCCCCACACATCCATCGGACGGTCGATCATGAATGCGCAATCGGGCACGAACAGCACCGGTGTGCCTTCGAAGGTGGGGTGAAGCACGAGATCCAGCAATAACTGCACACCGCGTTGCACCTTTTGGCTTGATGCAAATGCTTGATCGCCACTGCGTTTGACGTAAAGCCAGCAGAGAACAGGCCACCAAAGGCTGGCGTCCACGGATGTGATGCGGCCGATGGAGCGTTGGCCATAGTCGGCGACGAGAGCATTGCCCTCCTCCACGAAGCTCGTCGGGAAAACACCTCGGGTCTGATAGGTCGTGCTTTGGAGGTCGAGGCACACCGTGAGGAAATGGCGCACCACATCGAATCGTCCTTGGACAAGCAGATAAACCATCACCGGCACGTTGTCGCGCAGAAAAATTTCCCCGTAATTCAGCGCTTCGTCATGGCTCGGATGCTCCAGGGCAGCGACGGATCCCGCTAGGGATCCGCGTACCTGGATCAAGGTCCGTTCGAAATGCTCTTTGGCCTTTTCAACTACCAGGTCTTCCTTGGAGCTCGGACGCACGCGTTGGTGCTGCTGGGTGAAGCGTCCTGCCATGGCGCTTGGGTTCGTCTTCCTATGCAGACGCTAGTAATGCCAAAGGGTTTGGGCAGTGGAAGACAGTCTTGAGAAGTCACTACCCCCTTCATGTGTTGCATAGAGGGAGGTGATGGGTTATGGTTTTGGACTGCGCGGGAGCCGAGAGGCGAGCGAGCAGACCATGAGGTTGATGCGGCGAGAGCCGGATTGAGCGAGTGGTGAGCCAA
>JAYKIX010000127.1:0-4496 GCA_035286005.1 Synechococcus sp.
GTGTGCCGTCGATTGCCGTCGTTTCCATCGTGATGGCGTTACTGCTTGCGTTGGCTGAAAAGTTGGGCCCCAGGATGAAGCAGCTTCCCCAGGTGCAGGGGCGTGATGGCTTGGTGGTGGGTCTGGCTCAAGCGCTGGCGATCATCCCTGGTGTGTCCCGATCGGGCAGCACGCTCACCGCATCCCTGCTGGATGGCTGGCAAAGGGCTGATGCTGCGCGCTTCTCATTTTTGCTGGGTATTCCTGCGATCACCATTGCGGGGCTCGTGGAGCTCAAGGACGCTCTTGCCGATCCCAATACTGGAGGCATCCTGCCTTTGTTGATGGGGATTGCGACGGCCGCTGTGGTGTCGTGGTTGGCGATTGACTGGTTGATTCGTTATCTGCAGCGCCACAGCACCTGGATTTTTGTTGGCTATCGCCTGCTTTTCGGGGTGCTGTTGCTGGCCTGGTGGACGACCACAGCATCAAACTGAGGACAGCAGCTCCAGTGGCGTGTGGAATGAGCCCTCTGCCGGTGTCGCCGTGGCGGCCCTTGATCCCGAGTCGGCATCACGCCAACCGGCTCCTGCTGTGGTGGTGTCAGTGGAGCCGGGATCGATCGGTGAAGACCTGGGGTTTGAACCCGGTGATCAGTTGCTGAGCATCAACGGAATCCGGCCCCGTGATCTGATCGACTATCGCTACCTCTGTGTGGAGGAGGAGCTGCATCTGGAGGTGAGGGATGCGGCCGGTGATCTTCACGAGGTGGATCTGGAGAAAGACGCCGACGATGGGCTTGGGTTGGAATTCAGTGAGGCCCTGTTTGACGGTCTTCGTCAGTGCAATAACGCCTGCCCGTTCTGCTTCATCGATCAGCAGCCACCTGGTAGGCGGAGCAGTCTCTATCTCAAAGACGACGATTACCGCCTGAGCTTTCTCTATGGGTCTTACCTGACTCTGACCAACCTCACCGATGCCGACTGGCAGCGCATCGAGCAACAACGCTTATCGCCGTTGTACGTGTCGGTGCACGCCACAGACCCTGAGCTGCGGGTCAAGCTGCTCAAAAATCCCCGAGCCGGGCTGCTGATGGATCAGGTGCGCTGGTTCGCGGAGCGTGATCTGCAGATCCATGCCCAGGTGGTGGTTTGCCCAGGCCTCAACGACGGCGATGCCCTGGAACGAACACTGTTGGATCTGGCCGGTTTTGCGGGTGGCGACTGGCCTGCGGTGTTGTCCGCTGCAGTGGTGCCGGTGGGTTTGACCCGCTTTCGACCGCCTGAGGATGGTTTGGTGCCCGTTTCACCCGATGCCGCTCGGGTCGTGATCACGAGCGTTGAGAGGCTTCAGCAGGGTTTCAAAGCACAGTTGGGCAGTCGTTTCGCCTGGTTATCGGATGAGTGGTACTTGATTGCTGGTTTGCCATTGCCGCCTCGGGCCAGCTACGAGGATTTGCCCCAGCAGGAAAACGGCGTTGGCAGTATTCGCGCGTTTCTGGAAGAACTCGACGCCGCCAGCAGTGGTTTGCCGAAGTGCATTGCCCCCCCTCTACGCAGCAGCTGGGTGGTGGGTCGCCTGGTGGATGAGGCTCTCTCCACCGTCACGGCACGGCTCAACCAAGTGGAGGGCGTCAGTCTTCGTCTCTATGGCCTTCCAAGCCCCTACTGGGGGCAGGATCAGGTGGTGACCGGTCTTCTCACCGGTCAGGACCTGGTCAGTGGCTTGGAAGGCTGTGACCTCGGAGACCAACTTCTTCTCCCGGCCGTGATGCTGCGTCAGGGCCAACCGGTGTTCCTTGATGACATGACGCTCGCGGAGTTGGAACAACGGTTGCCGGTGCCCGTTCGCATCGTGCATGGAGCGGCCGATGTCATTGCTGCCGTGCTGGGTCAAACGCCCAAGACCTCTTAAGCTTTTTTAAGTGCATCCAATGCTGTGAGACGGTCTGCCGCCTGCCTTTTGTCGATCGCTGGCCTTCTTTCCATCTCCTCGTTGGGCCCTGTGGTTGCTGCGGACCTCCCAACCGCTTTCGAAACCACCGGCTCTCGCCCCCAGGCCGACCCGTCAGTGTTGCCTGCGGCGGCCACCACTCTTCCTGAAACGCTCAGCCCTCTGGAGGCTCCTCCGTCGCTGGCTCTGCCGAATCAAACCAGTCAGCTGAGGAGCCTGCAATTGCGTCCCCTCACATTGGAGGAGGCTCAACGGCTAACGGAGGTCAACAACCCGAGTCTCAAGGCTGCTGGAAGTCAGGTCGAGCAGGCCAAATCGCAGTTGCTGGCCGCGATTGCTTCCTGGTACCCCACCGTTAATCTCTCGGCCAATGGCCTCCCCCAGTACCTGGCTGCTGACAAGTATTCCAATCCTGACTTCCTTACAAGTTTTCAGTCGGGTCCGCATACCACCAGTCGCCAGTGGTCTGCGAATTTCTCGGCCCAGGTGCAGTGGAACCTGATTGATCCCGCTCGGGTGCCTCAGATTGCGGCGGCCCGCGATACCTATGAAAAAGCCCGCCATACCTATTTCATTGCTCTGAGAGAGCTCCGCCTGGCCACGTCGACGCTCTACTTCAATTTGCAGCGTCAGGATGAGCAGGTGCGGATTGGTCAGCAGTCCGTGCGGGTGTCCTTAGTGAGCCTGCGAGATGCACGAGCCCGGTTCGAAGCCGGAGTGGCCACCAAGTTGGAGGTGCTGGAGGCCGAAACTCAGTTGGCCCGTGATCAACAGCTGCTCAGTAACGCTCTTGGCAATCAAGCCAAAGCCCGACGAGCGTTGGCGGCTCAGATGGCGCTGCCCCAGAACGTCACCCCTACGGCGGCATCTCCTGCCCGCGTGCTTGGCATCTGGCAGCCTTCCCTTGAGGAGAGCATCGCTGGGGCCTTCGCCTTTCGTGAAGAACTCGATCGCTACATCCTTGATATCTCGATCAACAACAGCAACGCCAATGCGGCATTGGCTGCTGTTCAGCCCATTCTCAGCCTCGTGAATACGTTCTCCACCGCGAGAACCCAGGGTCAGGCCTTGGTGCAGAACCCCGTGGACAGTGCGGATTACAGCTGGACCGCGAGCAATACCCTGGCGCTCAATGCCACTTGGAACGTCTTTGATGGGGGTCGAGCTCGAGCGCAGTACCGCTTGAACAAGCAAAGGGCTGAAGAAAGTGCCTACAACTTCGCTTCCGAGCGCGACAAAATCCGCCAGGAGGTCGAGGAGAGCTTTTTCGACCTGAGAACGGCGAATCAAGACATCTACACCACCTCCAAGGCGGTGCTCTCTTCTCGTGAATCGCTGCGCCTGGCACGTTTACGGTTCCAGGCAGGGGTCACCACGCAGAGAGAAGTGGTGGATACCCAGCGGGATCTCACCCAGGCCGAGGTTCGCTATGCCGATGCCGTCGCTACCTACAACACCGCATTGGCTCAGTTACGCCGCCGCACAGGACTGGATCAGGTTCTCGTGTGCCCTGTGATTCAAGCCAACGGGACCAAGCCCCTCGAAGATCACAACTTGGCAGTGCCCATCGAACCCACTCCGAATCGCCCGGCCTGCCAAGCTTCTCTTGTGTCGACTGAGGGGTAGATACGGAACGTGGCAGAACCGCTCTCCTCACAGCAGCTCAATGCGGTGCATCAGTTGCTGGATCGGGTGGCCGAGCGACAGCGCCAAGATTTCGGCAACATCGTTTGTGATCTCAAGCCTGATGGAACGCTGATCACCACCTGTGATCGTTGGAGCGACGAGGCGATCAGCGAAGGCATTGCAGCCATCGCCCCTGGAGAGGGTGTTCTCAGCGAGGAGGGCTTGAAGTGTGTCCCTTCCTCGCAGGCGTATTGGGTGGTGGATCCATTGGATGGAACGACCAACTTTGCTGCTGGCATTCCGTATTGGGCGATTTCAGTGGCCCGCTGGGTGGATGGTCAGCCATCGGAGGTGTTTCTGGAGGTCCCTTCCTTGCGCCAGCGGATCGTGGCGATTCGCGGCAAGGGGGCTTGGAGGAATGGCAAACGCCTCACCGCTGAAACTCGTGCAGCCTCGGAAAGCGCCTGCATTTCCTTGTGCAGCCGTTCGATTCGCGTTTTGCAGCAACGTCCAGACCGGCGTTTCCCAGGCAAAATCCGTTTGCTCGGTGTGGCCAGCCTCAATTTGTTGAGCGTGGCGATGGGGCAGACCGCCGGGGCCTTGGAGTCAACGCCCAAGATCTGGGATATGGCCGCGGCATGGCTGGTGCTCACCGAGTTGGGCTGCCCTTTGATCTGGTTGGCGAAGGATCCTTCTGCTCTTTCCCCCGGAGAAGATCTGGCCACGGCTGATTTCCCCGTGGTGGTTGCCGGCAATCAATCGATGTTGGAGCGTCTGCGCGACTGGGGAGAGGCATTGCTACAGCCCTAATCCCCCTTCATGTGTTGCATAGAGGGAGGTGATGGGTTATGGTTTTGGACTGCGCGGGAGCCGAGAGGCGAGCGAGCAGACCATGAGGTTGATGCGGCGAGAGCCGGATTGAGCGAGTGGTGAGCCAA
>JAYKIX010000128.1:0-8385 GCA_035286005.1 Synechococcus sp.
GCCAGACCCACCACCAAGCCATCACGCCCCTGCACCTGGGGAAGCTGCTTCATCCTGGGGCCCAACTTTTCAGCCAACGCAAGCAGTAACGCCATCACGATGGAAACGACGGCAATCGACGGCACACTCCGGAGAGGGGATGTGGCGTAGCCGGGCCAGAACACCTTGATCAGCAATCCCGCCATCAGGATTGGCAGGGTGCCAAGGGCCATTGCGAACCCAAGGCGTGCCTCCGGTTCGCGCCACTGGCCACGTCGACAGGCGTTCGCGATGCCGCGCAACACCTTGGCAAGATCACTGCGGAAATAAGCCAGCACAGCAGCGATACTGCCGAGCTGGATCACAGCGGTCACAGAGACCCCTGGATCTCCCCAACCCACCAACACGGGCACCACCTTGAGATGGGCCGTGCTGCTGATGGGAAGAAACTCCGTGAGTCCTTGGACCACACCAAGGACGAAGTTGTGCCAACAGGCCTCGAGCAAACCAGGAGCCACCACGACGTCAGCCATCGCCAAGACCAGAGCTCATCGACGGTATGCGCTTGTTGACCTGGGCGCCAGCCCCCCCTCTGAAGGAGAGGTCTTCTAAGGTTTCGGTTCTTTCTTCACAAAGGGAGGCTCCGCGTTGCCCACCGGCCTGATCCAATCCGAGGCGTTGGATCGCCGCACGCTGAGCGCTCTTCCTGCTCTCGAGGAGGCCAGCAGCAGATTGCAGGGGGGGTTGGTGCTCCAGCTCTGGAGTGCAGCGCTTGTTGTCTTGCCGGTGTTTCTGCAAGCACCCTGGGTGCGCCTTCACCCTTTCAGCGCCTGCCTGTTCACAGCCGTTCTGCTGGCCGTGGCGATTCCTCTGGGATGGCAGTGGAACCAACGGCAGCGCCAGGCGGGAGAATTACTCCTTGGATTTAGCGGGAGCTGGCTCGCAGGCAGCTTGTTCTGGGGTTGGCTCAGGGCCCACCCGAGTTGGCATATTCCAATTGAAGCCTTCGCGCTCCCCTTGGCGATGGCCGGCCTGGGAAGCCGATGGCGACTGGGATGTGCGTTTTATCTCTCTTCCTTAGTGGGAACCGCCATCACGGATCTTGCGATGGCCCTCACCGGGGTGATGCAGTTCTGGCCGGATGTTGTGCAAGCACCGCTGAGTGAAGCTGGACCCTTACTGAATACTGCTGCTTTATCGCTGCGGCAGCCTTCAGCGGTCATGGTGATGGGTCTGCTGGCCCTCACGATCCTTGTGCTGGCACGCTGGCTGCAAACCCAAAGTGATCGTAACGGCCCTCACACCGCCAGCTGGGCTGTCGCGGCTTCTGTGCTCGTGACCACGGTGATGGTGGACGGGCTGTTTTTGTTGTTGGCACTGCTTCATCCGAGTTTCAGCGGACTGATCTGAAACGAACTGCAAAAGCTGCGCCCGAGAGAGGGGGTTTCGCCAAGACTCACTTGTAAGGTTCACGTACCGGCAATGCCGGAAGTCTCGTTCCGATTCCCGACGGAGTGTTCCGATGAAGCGGCTGGTCTCCTGGCTGACTGGTGTGGTGGTGATGGCAGGCCTCGTATTGGGGCTGATGCTTCCCCAGACGGCTTACGCCGATGAGATTCGCAACGTTGCCGACGACAAGATCGCTGAGCGGGGCGACAAGGTTGATCTGAACAACTCCTCAGTGCGCCGCTTCCAGCAATTCCCTGGGATGTATCCCACCCTTGCCGGCAAGATTGTTCTCGGCGGTCCCTACGACAGCGTTGAAGACGTGCTCAGCCTTGATCTGACTGAGCGCCAGAAAGAACTCTTCTCGAAGTACCGCGACAACTTCGTGGTGACGGCACCCTCCATTGCTCTGAATGAGGGCTTCGACAGGATCAACGACGGTCAGTACCGCTGATCTCCTGATTGAGACGCAACCTGCTGCATTCAATCCACCCTGAGAAACCGCCGGCTGAGCCGGCGGTTTTTTTGGTTCGGGAATGAGAACTCACCCCTCCTATGGCGAACCGATCCCCCCAGGCCCCTGGGATGTGGTGGTGGTCGGTGCAGGCGCTGCAGGGCTGATGACCTGCCTGGAGCTGCCCGCAGGTTTACGCGTGCTCCTCCTCAACCGCAACACCAGTCGCAGATCATCAAGCCGCTGGGCCCAGGGGGGCATCGCATCGGTGACGCGCCCGGACGACAGTGCCAGCAGCCACGCCTCAGACACACTGCAGGCGGGAGCAGGGCTTTGCGACGGAGATGCCGTTCGTCTGCTGGTGAATCAAGCTCCGCAATGCGTAGAAAGGCTGCTTCAGATCGGCATGGCCTTTGATCGCAACAGCGATGGCAGCTTGGCCACCACCCTTGAGGCCGCGCACAGCCATCACCGGGTCTTGCACGTTCAAGACCAGACTGGACGAGCCCTCGTCGACGTGCTCCGGGAACGAGTCGAGCAACGGGAAGGTCTGTTGCACAGGCGTGGTGTGCGCGTGAGCCAATTGTGGGTGGAGAACGGGCGCTGTTGCGGCGTCCAGGTGCTGGACGGACCCATGCTGCATTGGATTCGTGCCCGCGCGGTGGTGCTCGCCACCGGTGGGGGGGGGCACCTCTACACCAACACCACCAACCCAGCACAAGCAGCCGGGGAGGGTGTTGCCCTTGCCTGGCAGGCCGGTGCTGCGATTGAAGATCTGGAATTCGTTCAATTCCATCCCACAGCGCTACGCCTCCCAGGCACGCCTTGCTTCCTGATTTCGGAAGCGGTGCGCGGAGAGGGCGGCATTTTGGTGGACAACAACGGCAACAGTCCCGTGGCTGGTCTTCTAGGAGGAGATTTGGCGCCCCGGGATCAGGTGAGCCGAGCATTGGTGCGCAACATGCGCGCAGCCGGCACGGACCATGTGGGGCTGGATCTACGTCCCATCCCCCGCAGCCAGGCCGAACGCCGATTTCCGACAATCCTCGAGCATTGCCGGGAAATCGGATTGCAGCCGCTGGAACAACCACTCCCGGTTGCTCCAGCGGCCCACTACTGGATGGGAGGTATCGCAACAAACCAGCAGGCCGCCACCAATGTTCCCGGTCTGTATGCGGTTGGCGAAGCCGCCTGCACGGGTGTTCACGGTGCCAACCGACTGGCCAGCAACTCCCTGATGGAGTGCCTGGTCTATGCAAGGCAACTGAAGAGCATCAACCTGCCAGCGTGGACAGACGATGACCGCCGCAGTGTCCAACGCCTTCAGAACACATCCGCTCCCCTGCGCACCAATCTGGGAAGCAGCGTCAATGCGACCGAATTGAAACGGTCCATCGATCGGCTGCGCGACCAGTGCTGGGCCGTAGCCGGGGTCGACCGCTCCGTGCCGGGCATGCGCGCCGTGCTCAAAGAGGTCATTGGGGCCATACCCAAGCTGGAGCAGGAAGCGTCTCTCAGCCTTTTAAGCCACCAAAAGGTCGATCAGCACTTCGTTCTTGAGGAGCCCTGTCGCCGCGACCTCAACCTGCTTCTCGACCTCAACCACCGGCAACGCACCAGCGCCTTACTCCTAGAAGCCTGTCTATTCCGGAAGGAAAGCCGAGGGGGGCACTTTCGCAACGATGCACCTGCTGCCTTGCCTCAATGGCAGTGCCATTCTCGTCAGCAACGGGGGTTGAGCATCCACACCCGACCCGTGAATGACTGAGTGGGAGAGCTCAGAACGAACCTGAACCCCTGAATCCACTGAGTCGAGCCAGGTTCGCCAGTGATTGAACGCCAGCATCCAACGTGCCATTGATCTCCCAGCTGGGATAGCCCTCAACCCGCTTGCGTTCGCACAGGGCCGGCTGACTGTTCAAACCATCAGGAGCGCATTCAACGATGGTCAGCTCAGAGGTGGCCTGGCGGCCGAACAACTCCTTCTGCTCGTGGCAATGGGGACACCAGTAGGCCACGTACAGCACAACTCCCTGGCGAGAAAGATGCTTGGCCAACGCAACCACCGCAGGGGAGCTTTGGGATGTGATCTCAGGCGCCACACCGGTGCGTTGAGCAAGCACCGGCGAAGCAAGGGGCTCCGCCCACACCGAAGACAGCAGACTTCCATGGCCGACAAAAACCGCCAGCCCTGCAGCGGACGCGAGCCCAAGACCACGGACCAATCCAGAGCCACCCGAACGAATCGCCATCAGAAAGACTCCGAACCCTGGTACCCAGACAGTTTGGCGAGCTGTTCGAGGCTTTTCACACCGGAATCCAGTTGTCCGTCGATCTCCCAGGTGGGGAAGCCATCAATACCCTTCTGTTGGCACAGCTTGGGCTGGCCATTCGCACCATCGGGGGCGCATTCGACAACTGTCAACTTTTCAGTGGCCTGCTTGCCGAACAACTCTTTCTGCTCATGGCAATGGGGGCACCAATAGGCCGTGTAGATCACAGCACCTTGTGCCGTGAGGTGTTCGGCCAGAGCCAACTTGGCTGGGGAACTCTTGGTAGTGACCGCTGGGGCGGTGCGCTGGCCAGCAGCGGGAGCCTCGGGCCGATTGGGGTCAACAACAGACGACCAGATCAAACTCCCGAGCAAGACGGCAAGGGCCAGCAGCACCCCCCGGAAGAACAATTGGCCTGGATCCTCCCAACCCCCTCCCGCAACCGCCAACACCATCAAAACGAGTGAAAGAGTCGCGGAAAGAACGCAGAAAAAACAAAAGGCCTGGATCTTGAACACCATCAGGCCGATCAAGACGAGGCTGAACACAGCCATCGCAAGCGACACCGTGAACAGCCCCCACCACGTGCGGCGGGAGAGGTCCGACTTGTTCTCAACCAGGCCTGGTAACAGCGGAACAATGGCCATCACCAAAATGGCCAAATAAGCAAGCAATCCTGCGAAGGAGAGGGGGATGCTGAACCCATCACCCTGAAAGAGGGTGCCCCAAGCACTGTTGAGCACCTTGTCGCAACCATCACCCCCCACTGGACAGGTCAGTTGACCCAACAGCCCCCAGCGCTTCAACGTGATGGAGCCGGTGTCGATCACACCCACGGTGGCCAGAACCGCCATGGCAATCCGAACCCACTTGGATCCAGGATCCTGTCGGCGGCGGCTGGTGAGACGCGTGGTGGCCATGCAGGCGATTCAGATGGAAGCAAGTTTGACAGGGATCGCTGCGATCTTCAGCGGCACAGCAGGCTGCTTAGCCTTCAGCCACATCCCTGTGCAGGGCGCAACCGTAAGGTGAAGAATTACGAGTTGAGCCCATGGCCGGCGACGCGACCACCGCAGGCGCTCAGGCAGCAGGGCCGACAACATCCAAGCCAACTGTGGCTTTTGCCCATTTGGGCTGCGAAAAAAACAGGGTGGATACCGAGCACATGCTGGGCTTGCTGGCCCAAGCGGGCTATGGAGTGAGCAGCGACGAAAGCGATGCAAACGTGGTCGTCGTGAACACCTGCAGCTTCATTCAGGACGCCCGCGAAGAGTCGGTGCGCACGCTTGTAGGACTGGCCGAACAGGGCAAGGAACTGATCATTGCCGGCTGCCTGGCACAGCATTTTCAAGAGGAGCTGCTGGAGTCCTTACCGGAAGCCAGAGCCATTGTGGGCACCGGTGACTATCAGCACATCGTGGAGGTGCTTCAGCGGGTCGAAGCCGGTGAACGAGTCAATCAGGTGAGTCAAAACCCCACCTTCGTGGGCGATGAAAATCTTCCCCGCTACCGCACCACTGGCGAAGCTGTGGCCTATCTCAAAGTGGCGGAGGGGTGCGATTACCGCTGCGCCTTCTGCATCATTCCCCACCTGCGCGGCGACCAGCGCTCCCGCACGATCGAGAGCATCGTTGCCGAGGCGCGCCAACTGGCAGCCCAGGGCGTGCAGGAGTTGGTCCTGATCAGCCAGATCACGACGAATTACGGCCTTGATCTCGCCGGCAAGCCCCAGTTAGCCGAGCTGCTGCGCGCCCTCGGCGAGGTGGAGATTCCCTGGATCCGCGTGCACTACGCCTACCCCACGGGGCTCACCCCTGAGGTGCTGGCGGCCTACCGGGACGTCCCCAACGTCCTGCCCTATCTGGATCTACCGCTGCAGCACAGCCACCCGGATGTCCTGCGGGCGATGAATCGCCCCTGGCAGGCCGATGTCACCAACGGTGTGCTCGCGCGCATTCGCGAGCAACTCCCCGACGCCGTGCTGCGCACCACCTTCATCGTGGGCTACCCGGGCGAAACCGAAGAGCAGTTCCAGCACCTCCTGGATTTCGTGGCCGAGCAACGCTTCGACCATGTGGGGGTCTTCACCTTCTCGCCCGAGGAGGGAACCCCCGCAGCCGAGCTGCCCAACCAGGTGCCCGCGGAGATCGCCGCTGAGCGCAAGGACCGCCTGATGGCACTGCAACAGCCCATCGCCGCCGAGCGCAACGCCGCTTGGGTGGGGCGGATCGTGGATGTCCTGATCGAACAGGAGAACCCCAGCAGCGGCGAAATGATTGGTCGCTGCGCCCGCTTTGCCCCCGAAGTGGATGGCGAAGTGCGGGTGATGCCCGGTGAAGGCGGGCTCTGCGCTGCCCCCGGAACGATGGTCCCGGTGCGCATCACCGCCGCGGACACCTACGACCTGATTGGTGAGGTGGTGGGAGCCAAGGCCATGGTCCAAGACGCCCTCTCGATGCAGCGGGCTCAGTCTTGATTCAACAGGGACTGAAGCGTCTGCAAGGACGCCTCACGCGGCATCAACGCACCACGTTTTTACTGGCCTCAGGGATCAGCACCGCCGGCTCCTTTGCCGGGCTGACCGCCAAAGGCTGGTTGCTGATGGAGGGTGCCGGCAACCCGTTTCTGTTGGCGCTCAACTTCGCCGTCCTGACCCTGCCGACCCTGGTGATCAGCGGCCCGGCTGGGGTACTCACCGATCGACTCGGCAGTGAGCGGGTCCTGATTCGTGCCCAATGGGCCCTGCTCGCGGCAGCGGTGCTCGGTGCGATCGCCATTCCCTTAACGGTGGGGCCCAAGCAGGACCTGCTGCTTCTGCTCAGCACCCTGGGTATTGGAATTGCGAGCACCTACGAGCTGACGGCCCGCAACAAATACGTCGCCCTGCTGGTGGACGAGCCCGAACAACTCGGTCCCTACCTCGCCAGCTTCTCGGTGATCTTCAACGTCGGCAAATTGGTCGGACCGCCCCTGGGGGGACTACTGCTGGCGGCCACCGGACCCACCCTGGCCCTCAGCCTGGATGCGGCCACCTATCTCTTCCCGATCCTCACCCTGCTCTGGCTGATGGCACCCCATCGCGAGCGGGAACGCCGCAGTCAGGGCGGCCAAGCGGCCAACCTGCTCACGGCCTGGCGCGAGTGCGGCGCCAGCCTGCGCCACGTCCTCAGCTTCACCGCCGCGGCCTGCCTAGTGGGCTTCTTCCACCCTGGGCTGGCGCCACTGATGGCCCTTGAGCTCCTGGGACCAAGCCCAATGGCCCTGGGGCTGTTCACCAGCGTTCTGGCCTGCGGCAGCATCTGCGGCGGGGTCCTACTGCAGCGCAACGCCGCTGCAATCAGCGCGCGCCCGGGTTGGCTACTGGGCAGCACCACCCTGCTGACCGCACTGGCCCAACTGGGGTTAGCCCAGCAAGGGGCACTCGCCTGGGGCTTGGCCATGGCCTTCCTGATCGGAGCCGGCACCGCAAGCCTTCTGGCGGGGACCAATCTGATCATCCAAGTGCATGCTCCCCAGGTGCTCCGGGGACGAATGGCAGGCCTTGGTCAGATTGCCTTTTTGGGGGGTGGAGGACTCAGTGGTCTTGCGGCAGCGCTTCTCACGGAAACGCTGCCTGGAGGCCTCTGGAGCTGCCTGGCCGTGCTTGGAAGCCTTGGGGCTGCCCTTGGGGTCTGGGAGCTCCTGCGGAACCGCAGGATGCGGCTCAGACCAGCTTGATGCCGCGCAGCACGAAGGAGATGGCTGCAGCCGCCACCAAACCACCGCCGACCAGTGCGAGATAGATCACGGGGCCCATGGTTCGGTGCGTTCAACTGTGCGCTATTAGAGCAGAAACCAGCCCGCCCCCTGGTCACTCGGCCTAGGCTGATCGCCAACTCATCGGATGTCCCCTAGGGGGCAGCCGTTCCACGCATCTCACTGGAGACCACCGAACGGCATGAACACTCTGTTCATCTACCCCGAGTTTCCCAAGACCTTTTGGAGCTACGAGAAAATTCTCGAGCTCGTGAACCGCAAGGTTCTGCTGCCACCCCTAGGGATGGTGACGGTGGCGGCGCTGCTGCCCCAGCACTGGCCCATGAAGCTGGTGGACCGCAACGTTGAAGAGGTCAGCGAGGCCGACTGGGACTGGGCTGAGCTGGTGGTCATCTCCGGGATGATCGTGCAGAAGGCCGACATGGCCGCGCAGATCGCCAAGGCCAAAGAGCGGGGTCTGCCTGTCGCCGTCGGCGG
>JAYKIX010000129.1:0-4860 GCA_035286005.1 Synechococcus sp.
TTAGTCCCGCTGCTGGGGAAGCAGCATCGCCACCGCAGCCCCTCCGCTGAAGACCCCAAGCACCGTGCTCACGCCCACGATGAATCCAGTGGGTAAGGGTGCTGTTTTACCGATGCCGAGGTTGAGCACGCGGCGCTCGTTGAGGTTCTGGGCGCCGAGGCACAGAACCAGCAGCAACAGAGCTGCGCCTCCTCCACTCAGCAGCAACAGGCGCAGGCGTTGAAGCATCGACCCATCCAAGCTGCGCTCAGTCTGCGTCGTCGGTCTCGTTGGTGCTGGCTTCGGTATGCAGCAGGGCATACAGCTCCCGTTTCGAGCGGCCGCTGCTCTGGGCCAGTTGCTTGGCGGCGGCGTTGGCACTGATGCCGCTGTTGATCAGCTGTTGCAACGCATCACGCCAGTACGCATCATCGTGATCTTCGGCGACTACGGCCGGTGCACCCCCGAGCACCAAGGTGAATTCCCCTTGCGGCTTGTGGTCCGTGAAGTGTTGCAAGGCCACTGCGACGTTTGGTCCCACCTGTTGTTCATGCCGCTTGGTGAGCTCGCGGGCCACTTGAAGTGGCCGATCGCCTCCGCAATGGTTGTGAAGCTCTTCCAGCAGTTGGAGCAGTCTGTGGGGCGCCTCGTAGAGAACGGTGGTGCGCGGTTCCGTCGCGAGCATCTCCAGGCGTTCCCGGCGTTGGCGCCCTTTTGCCGGCAGGAATCCTTCGAAGCAGAAGCGTCCGCTGGGCAGTCCGCTGCTCACCAGGGCGGTGGTGGCGGCACACGGGCCGGGGATGCAGATCACCTCTCGCCCCGCCGCCCGGGCGGCATGCACCAGGTCTTCCCCGGGGTCACTGATCCCGGGCAGTCCGGCGTCGCTGATCACGGCAACGCTCTGGCCCGTCTCGAGCAACTCCAGCAGCTGGGGGATGCGGCCCCGGGTGTTGTGCTGATGAAAACTGAGTCGTTTGCCCTCTGCTCCAAGGCTGCTGAGCAGTTGGCCGCTGTGGCGTGTGTCTTCGCAAGCGATCACATCCGCCTGTGCCAGCACGGTTCGCGCGCGCTCTGAGAGATCCCCGAGATGACCGATGGGTGTGCCCACCAGATAGAGCACCCCTGGTGCTGGCTCGGTGTGCTGCTTCACAATGACCCAGCCCTGACACCTCCATGATGCCGAGCGCCCATTCCCTGCCCGATGGGATCAGTCAGGAGGCGTTGATGTCGGCCCTGCGCCCTCTGTGCTGGGGCGCCGCGGACATCCTGCGGGCCTATGCACGTGGAGAGCAGCCGCCCCACGGCTTTCCGCGGGTTCTGAGCGTGGAGGATGGCGGCGAGGGCCCTGTGTCTGCTGCTGATCTGGCAGTGAATCAATGGCTCTTGGATGGCCTCCAAGCCGCTTTTCCCCAGGCGGGTTGGACGTTGCTCAGTGAGGAAACAGCCAAGGAGCAACTCACGGCCGGTGAGCCTTTGGCTGCCGATTGGCTCTGGATTCTTGATCCCCTCGATGGCACCAAGGATTTCCTCCAGGGCACGGGCGAGTACGCCGTGCACTTGGCGCTTGTGCATCAGCAGCGGCCCGTGGTGGGTGTGGTGCTGCTGCCGGAAGTCGAGGAGCTTTGGTTCGGCGTGGTGGGCGATGGCACCTGGTGCGAAGACCGCGAGGCCAAGCGCACGGAGGTTCACTTCAGCAACCGCGTGGCGCTCTCTGAACTCACCCTGGTGGCGAGCCGCAGCCACCGGGATCAACGCCTGGAGTCGTTGATTACTGCGCTTCAGCTGGGTGGTTCCAAGGCGGTGGGCAGTGTGGGGTGCAAGGTGGTCACGATCCTGCGGGGCGAAGCCGACCTTTACGTGTCACTGTCTGGCAAAAGTGCCCCTAAAGATTGGGACATGGCCGCTCCAGAAGCGGTCTTGCTTGCTGCTGGAGGAGCGTTCACCCACGCAGATGGAAGCCCATTGCTCTACAACACCGGCGATGTGCGCCAGGCCGGCTGCCTGATCGCCAGCCATGGCAAGGCCCATGGTGAGCTTTGTGCCCAATCGGCCCAGGCGATGGCCACGATTGATCCAGGCTTTCAGGTCTGAGTTCTTGTGAGGGAGTGGGGAATCGCATCCCCACTCCATAAAAAAATCCCAGTCCGGCAGCCATCGCGCTGCTGGACTGGGATCTGGGGGCGCTGATGACCTGAATCAGGTGAGCGGAGCCACCGGGGTGGGAGCCGGCTCAGGAGCAGCCTCTTCGCCGTTCTGGGGCACACCCCGCAGGGTGAGGTTGATGCGACCGCGGTTGTCGATCTCGCGCACGCGCACGGTGACCTCGTCGCCCACCTTCACCACGTCTTCCACCTTCTCAACCCGGGCTTCGGAGAGCTGGGAGATGTGGATCATGCCTTCCTTGCCAGGGAGGATTTCCACAAAGGCGCCGATTGGAATGATGCGGGTGATCGAGCCGGTGAACACCTCGCCTTCATTCACCTTGCGGGTGAGGCCTTCGATGATGCGCTGCGCTTCCTCAGCGGCAGCGCCATCGTGGGAAGCAATCGTGACGATGCCGCTGTCCTCGATGTCGAGCTTGGTGTTGGTGCGCTCGGTGATGCCCTTGATGGTGCGACCGCCGGGGCCGATCACCGTGCCGATCAGTTCAGGATCGATCCGGAAGCTGAGTAGACGGGGGGCGTGGGGTGACAGGCCCTGACGGGGAGTGTCGATCGCCTCCATCATCTTTTCGAGGATGTGCAGGCGGGCTGGGCGGGCCTGGTTCACGGCATCGGCCACGATGTTCACCGACAGGCCGGTGATCTTCATGTCCATCTGCAGGGCGGTAATGCCCTTGTCGGTACCGGCCACCTTGAAATCCATGTCGCCGAGGAAGTCCTCGATGCCTTGGATGTCGGTGAGGATCCTGACCTCCTCGCCTTCCTTGATCAGGCCCATGGCGGCGCCACTCACGGGTGCCTTGAGGGGAACGCCGGCATCCATCAGTGCCAGGGTGCTACCGCAGACGGAGCCCATGGAGGTGGAGCCGTTGGAGCTCAGCACCTCGCTGACCACGCGCACCACGTAGGGGAAGGTGTCTTTGGCGGGCAGCACAGGAATGATGGCCCGTTCCGCCAGGGCGCCATGGCCGATTTCGCGACGGCCGGGGGAACGCATGGGGCGCGTTTCGCCTACGGAGTAAGGCGGGAAGTTGTAGTGGTGGAGGTAGGTCTTCTCGGTGCTGGGGTTGAGATCGTCCATCTCCTGGGCGTCACTCGGTGTGCCGAGAGTGGCGGTGGAGAGCACCTGGGTGAGACCCCGCTGGAAGAGGCCAGATCCGTGCACGCGCTTGGGCAGTACGCCCGCTGCGGCGCTGATCTGACGCACCTCATCGAGGGCACGGCCATCAACGCGTTTGCCGTCTTTGACAATCTGCTGACGCATCAGCTTCTTGGTGAGAGCTTTGAAGCTGTTGGGCAGGGCTTTGCCGTTGGCGCTGGCAGCGACCCTCACGGGGTCGTCATCCTTCAAGCCCTGAATGGTTTCGGCAGTTGCGGTGCGGATTGCGTCGAGTTTGTCGTCGCGCTCACCTTTGGTTTGATCGAACTGCTTGAGCACTTCGCCAATCGCCTTGGTGCAGTTCTTTTCGAGATAGGTGGGGAGGGTTGCATCCACCTCCGGTGCAGCGGGAATGACCTGCTCGATGCCGGCTTCCTTCAGGATGGCTTGCTGCGCCTTGATCAGTTCGCAAACTGCTTCGTAGCCGAAGTCAATCGCTTCGATGACGTCCTGCTCGGGAAGCTGGTTGGCTCCGGCTTCCACCATCACCACACCCTCAGGGGTACCGGCGACCACCAGGTCGAGGTCACCTCGCTCGATTTCGCGGTAGCTGGGGTTCAGCACGAAGTCGTCGCCCAGGAGGCCGACCCGCACGGCGGCCATGGGGCCATGGAAAGGAATGCCTGCCATCAGGGTGGCGAGGGAGGCGCCCGTCACCGCGAGAACGTCGGCGGGCACGCGCTCGTCGAGCGACATGCAGGTGGCCACAATCTGCAGATCGTCCCGCATCCAGCTTGGGAACAACGGCCGCATCGGCCGGTCGATCAAACGGGAGATGAGGGTGGCCCGTTCAGGTGGACGACCTTCACGGCGCATGAAGCTGCCGGGGATGCGCCCAGCGGCGTAGAGACGCTCCTCGTAATCGCAGATGAGGGGAAGGAAATCGATGCCTTCGCGTCCGCTGGATCGGGTGGCGGTCACCAACACCGAAGTGTCACCGCACTCGATCATCACCGAGCCGCCGGCCTGAGGGGCGTACCGCCCAGTGGTCAGTCGAATCTCCCGACCATCGAAGGAGATTGACTGTGTCTGACCTTGCACTTGCGCTTATGTCTTTCTGTCAAGCGCCATTCTGTCATCTGGTTGGAACTGCTGCTTGGGCCGTTATGGAGCGTGCAGATTTAGGCGACAAAAAAAAGGGTGCCAAAGCACCCTTTTTTTGATGGAGCAGGAGCGAGCAGAGCTCTCGCCTGGCTCACCAGCTCGACTTGACCACGCCGGGGAGTTCCCCTTTGTGGGCACGCTCGCGCAGCTGGTTGCGGCACAGGCCGAAGTCGCGATAAACACCACGGGGCTTGCCAGTGGCCCAGCAACGGTTGCGCACGCGTGTGGGGGCGCTGTTGCGAGGCAGAGCCTGAATCTTGCGGTGGATCTCCAAACGCTCCATGGGGTCGTTGGCAGCGTTGAAGGCATCCATCAGAGCCGCGCGCTTGGCCGCATAGCGCTCAACCATCTTTTTCCGCTTCACGTCGCGGGCGATCATCGACTTCTTGGCCATACAGGCGGTCGTTCTATGCGGACTAATCCACCACGATACCTGTTGGTCTGCCCGCAGTGTCT
>JAYKIX010000130.1:0-5612 GCA_035286005.1 Synechococcus sp.
GCCGACTTGGTCCGCAGCGCACACAACAGGCGCTCGATGCCATTGCCACTGAAGACTGGGCAACGGCGTGCAAGGCCATGCTCGATTACTACGACCGTTGCTATGACCATGAACTCGCCCAATCCGAGACGAGGCACAGCGTGGACATCAGTGGTTTGGGGCCTGATCAAGCCGCTGAGCGCCTCATCGACGAAGGCCTGGTTCAGCAACTGGCCAAGGCTGGGAATTAGAGGTCGGTTAGGCCACCTTCATCCCTAAACTTCATTTTTGGTTATGGCGGGGCCTCCATGGCAGACGAGAACAAAGCAGCCATTCAGTTCTTCCGTGGGGTGAATGAGTCTGTCGTTCCCGACATCCGCATGACCCGCAGCCGTGACGGCCGCACAGGACAGGCCAAATTCGTCTTTGAAGAGCCCCAGGCCTTGGCCCCCGAAACGCTGGGGGATATCGCAGGGATGTGGATGGTGGACGAAGAAGGTTCGCTGGTGACAAGGGAAGTGAATGGTCGCTTTGTAAACGGCAAGCCCTTTGCCTTAGAAGCCACCTACACCTGGAAAAGCGAAGCCGATTTCGAACGCTTTATGCGTTTCGCACAGCGTTACGCAGCGGCGAATGGACTGGGCTATTCCGAAAACTCCGGCGAGAATGCCGGTGGCGATGAAGACAACGGGTGAAACTGCCCCAATGGATAGGACTGGCGGCTCTCACTGCCGCCTGCCTGCTGATCTGGAGCTTGCGGGATGTCCTGATCCATTTATTCGCGGCGATCGTCTTGGCAATGGCTCTATGCACGCTGGTCGGCAGCCTGCGCGATCGCTGGCCGATGCCAAGACCATGGGCCTTGCTCATCTGCCTGCTCGGCGTGCTCCTGGTGATTGGCATCGGCCTAGCGGTCTTGGTGCCTCCATTCCTCAGTCAGTTTCGTGAGCTGTTGTTACAGCTCCCCCAGGCCTGGGCTGAACTTCAACAAATCGCGATTGCCACCATCAACCGTGTTTCGGGAATGGTGTACGGCCTGAAAGGAGCCAGCGACTGGAGTGCTCAACTCCTTGCTAATGGCAAAGCCATTCCAGACGGAGCGACGCTGGCCTCTGGACTGGGAGGAGGGTTGCAGCAACTTCTAGGGCTGGCGGGGAACCTAGGCAGCGGCCTTGTGCAGCTGCTGTTCGTGTTGGCAGTCACCTTGATGGTGGCCGTTCAACCCGCGGCCTACCGGGACGTAGCCATTCAGTTGATTCCTTCTTTCTACAGAAGGCGGGCACGAGTCATCCTGTTGCAATGCGGCCAAGCCCTGAGCAGCTGGATGGTGGGCCTGTTGATCAGTTCCTTGTGCGTCGGCGTGTTAGCCGGGATTGGCTTGTCACTTTTGGGTGTGAAGCTCGTCATTGCCAATGCATTGCTGGCAGGCCTGCTCAACGTGATTCCCAATGTGGGCCCCACGATGAGCACCATCTTCCCGATGGCAGTGGCCCTGCTCGATGACCCTTGGAAGGCCTTTGCCGTTCTCGGGCTCTACGTGGTGATCCAAAACCTCGAGAGTTATGTGATCACCCCCTCGGTGATGCATCACCAGGTCAAACTTCTTCCGGGCCTCACCCTCACAGCTCAGTTCGTCTTCACAGTGTTGTTTGGGCCACTGGGGCTACTTTTGGCCTTGCCACTGGCCGTTGTGCTTCAGGTTCTGATCAGGGAAGTGGTGATTCACGACCTGTTGGATCGCTGGAAACCGGAGCAGCGCCGGTTCAGCGCTTTGGGCTGACGGAGGCACTGCGATGAACGCCAGAAACGTGCTTGTCGTGCTCACCCTGGTGGTGCTGACCCTGTTGGTGTGGGAACTGCGCTGGGTGCTGCTCGTCCTATTTGGAGCGGTGGTGTTGGCTGTGGCCCTGGATGTGCCGATTCAGAAGCTTCAGCGCTTCGGACTGCCAAGACCTCTGGCATTGGCAACGGTGTTGCTGGCCATGGTGCTGGGCGGGAGCCTGGTGATTCAACTGCTCGTGCCAGAACTGATCACCCAGGTTCAGCAACTGAGCAGCCAGATGCCGGCATTGATCACCAAGCTGAAAGCGATCGTGGCCAGTCAGCCACGCCTGCAGAGCTTTGGGGAAAGCCTGCCAGAACAATTCAGCTGGGATCGCGTTCAGCCCGTGGGCAGCCAACTCCTGGGCTTTGCCGGAGGGGCCGCCAACGGGGTGGTGCAGCTCTTGCTCATGGGTCTGCTTTCCGTGCTGATGGTGCTGGATCCAAGCGCCCATCGACGCATGGTGATCTCTGCCACTCCGCGTCCCGCCAGGGGCATGATGAAACGGGTGTTGGATCAATGCCGCACAGCCCTTGGCGGCTGGTTGGCAGGCATGACCCTCTCCGCCACCAGTGTGTTTCTTCTGACCTGGATGGGCCTAGTGCTGCTGAAGGCTCCCTTGGCGTTGCTGAGCGCACTGGTTTGTGGCTTGCTCACCTTCGTGCCCACCATCGGCCCCACTGCGGCCACCCTGCTGCCTCTGTCGATGGCCTTGCTGGTGTCACCGACCCTGATGGTTCAAGTGCTGATTCTCAGGCTGGTACTGCAGAACCTTGAAGCCTTTCTGCTCACGCCAATCCTGCTGCGACGCACCGTGAATCTTCTGCCCACAGTGGCACTCATGGCCCAACTCAGCCTCGGCGCCTTGCTGGGCCTTCCAGGAGTCTTGCTGGCCCTGCCTTTGGTCGTCGTGCTTCAGGTGGGCATGGAACTTGTGGTGGTTCGGCAGATCATGGATCGCTGGACGTAAGACATCGCTGCCTTCAGACAGGCAGCCGAAGAGAGAACAATGGGATGACTGACACATCTCCAATGTCTCCATTGGTAGTGAGCTTCAGCACGCTGCTGTTCTGCCTGATCTATGGCGCTGCCTACGGGGCCGCCTTGAATTCATCCAATGATCGAGTGGTGTTTATCAACCGACGATCAGCGCTGGTGGCCGTCGGTTTTGCGCTCCTGCTGTTCCTGCTCAACAAGCCGTTCGGATGACTCTCGAATGGCTAACGCGAAATCCATGGGCCATAACGACGCCAGAGCGAGGGGAGCAACGCCAACACCACCACAGCCAGGAGATGGTCGCGCACGGCATACCCCAAACTCGTCAGGGTGAAATGATCGAACAGCAGATCGAGCTCAACCCGTAGGTCGATCAGCGCCAGGGCCAAGAGCAGGATGGGAATCCATCGCTCGCCCCTTGAATGACGGGCAGGTCTTGATTCAGACACCGGCAGCGGAGCGGGAGCGCCCCCAGATCGTGAGCAGAGATGGCGCCAAGGCAATACTCGACCAGCTGCCAACAATCACACCCAGCGCCAGGGCAATCGCAAACCAGAACAGGGTGGAACCACCAAACAGAATCAAGGCGATGAGCGGCATCAGAGTGGTGCCACTGGTGTACAAGGTGCGGGTGAGCGTAGCCGTCACGGCGCGGTCCACCTGATCGGTGATTGGCAACTCGACATCTTCACGCTGCCGCTCACGGATCCGGTCAAACACCACAACGGTGTCATTCACCGAATAGCCCGCAATTGTGAGCAGCGCCACAGCAAAAAGGCTGTCGACCTCCAAGCCAATCGCAAGGCCCAACCAAGCAAAAATCCCGCAGACGATGATCACGTCATGGGCCAGGGCAAGAAGGGCCAACACCGCATACCGACCGTCGTAACGGACGCTGATGTAGAGGGCGATACCGGCGAAAGCCACAAGCAGAGAAACCAGGCTGCTCACCAGCAATTGACCACCCAGGCTTGGTCCAATGGTGTCCACCAACTGTCCCTTGGCCTCAAAAGGGCCGGCCAATGGAGTGACAGCGGTGATCACCTCCTGACTCTGAGCCGCCGACAGAGCCGGCATGCGCAGCGCCAAAGATTGCCCCCCATCAAGGATCTGGACGCGGGCCGAATCAAGACTGGGCGCAGCGACAGGGCCATCAGGGCTGATTGAGGCTGCCTGCAGGAGCTTCTGGACTTGAAGAGCCTGCAGCGGAGAGCAGGATCCGAGACACTGGCGCTCCAGCTGAATCTGGGTACCGCCGGTGAAATCGAGACCAGGACGTAGCGGAGCCTTGATGGATGGGTTGGTCCAGCTGAGGGCGAGACCAGCAAGGCTGACTGCCACCAACAGCAATGAGATCCACCAGACACGGCGACGGGATCGACTGAGATGAAGGGCGACCATGACGCGAGTGCTCAGACGGAGTGGGTGGGGAGCTGCCGCAGCGGCAGAAAGTTGGTCGGGCGGCGCAATCCCTGGTAGCCCATCAAGAAGCGCAGCAAGGTACGAGTACAGGTCAGCGCTGTAAACAAGCTGAGCAATACGCCGATGCCGAGGGTTGCGGCAAATCCTTTCACCAGGCCTGTGCCGAGGGTGAACAGGGCAGCACAGCTGATCAAGGTGGTGAGGTGGCCGTCAATGATCGAAGAGAAGGCCTGGGAGAACGCTGTTTCAATCGAGCGCACCAGGGTGTTGCCGCTGCGCAGCTCATCCTTGATGCGCTCGAAGATGAGCACGTTGGCATCCACAGCCATCCCGATACTGAGGATGAAACCAGCGATCCCAGGCAGGGTGAGGGTGACGCCAATTAAGGCGTACACCGAAAGGTTGAACAGGGCATAGAGGGCAAGGGCAAGCACAGCCACAACCCCTGCCAATCGGTAAGTCACCAGCATGAACAACGCCACAAGGGCCAGACCCGCCAAGGCCGCCACAAGACTGCGCTGAACGTTCTCAGCACCAAGGCTTGGACCGATGGTCCGCACCTGGAGAATATTCACCGGCAGGGGCAAAGCACCGCCGTTAATCAGTTCTGAAAGATCATTCGCTTCTTCGGCACTGAAGCGACCAGTGATCTCAGCATTGCCACCGGTGATTCCTGCCACTTCGAATTGGGAACCAACGGTGGCTTCACTGATCGGGCTGCCATCAAGGAAAATGCCCAACAACCGCCCGGTTCCAGCGATGGATTTGGTGAGCTCAGCAAATTTCTGACCTCCTTCGGCGTTGAACGTGAGGGTGACCGCCCAGCTGGGATTTTGGTCACTGGGGGATCTGGTGCCAGCCCTGGAGAGCAGATCCCCCTTCAGGGTTGCCGGTTCAAAACCGTTGGCAAAGTCAAGATCGGCCTTGGCGAGAAGTTGCTCAAGTTGTTCCTTTTCGCTGCCAGCGGTGGCATCAAGGCCCAGTGCTTTCAGGGCCTTGGCGAATTCCTCAGGGTCGATCCCTGCCTCATCATCACCATCACCACGGGCTTTCTTGGCGGCAAGGATGTTCTTTACCTGATTGCGCAGGCGTTGAAGTCCGCGCATTTCTTCTTCGTTTCCTGCCTTCTGGGCCCGAAACTCGAGCAAGGCGGTTTTACCGAGCTTTTCAGCAGCTTTGGAGGGATCTGTTTCACCCGGAAGCTGAAGAACGAGCTGATTATCTCCAACGGTTTGCAGCGTGGATTCCGCCACACCAAGACTGTTCACACGTCGGTCGAGCACGCTCTTCACCGACTCAAGTTCCCTGGATGTGATCTTGGTGACCTCACCAGCTGGTTGCACTTCCAACAGCAACTGGCTGCCGCCACGCAGGTCAAGACCGAGGTCGATCC